>CAMBZR010000047.1 GCA_945872285.1 Bordetella parapertussis
TGTGTTTGTTTCTTGGTAGTACCAATGCTTTCGGCACAGCCCTTGCCTGTTGTTGCAAGTTTTTCTATTCTGGCCGATATGGTGCGCGAAGTCGGTGGCCCCTACGTTGAGGTGACTTCACTGGTTGGCCCTAATACTGACTCACACGTTTTTGATCCAACACCTGCCGATGCCAAGCGTATCGCCTCGGCGCGCTTGGTGTTTGTGAATGGCCTGGGCTTTGAGGGTTGGCTAGACCGCTTAGTAAAAGCCTCTGGCTACCGCGGCCCCATTGTGATTGCCAGCAAAGGTGTAAAGACGCCACTTCAGCTGAAAGACGCCCATGATCACGCGGGCACTGCTAAAGGACATGGCGCTAAGCACTCGCACGGTGCGCCCGACCCCCACGCCTGGCAAAACTTGGCGAACGCCGAGCGTTACGTTGAGACGATCCGAATTGCCTTAGCGGCCGCGTTGCCGGCGCATTCTGCAGTGTTTGAACAACGCGCTGTCGACTACATCAAACGTATTCGGGCACTTGATCAGGCTACTAAAGCCCAGATTGCTGCCGTGGCGGTTGAACGACGCAGGGTGATCACCTCGCATGATGCTTTTGGCTATTTTGCGGCGGCCTATGGCGTGACGTTTTATCCTTTGCAAGGCTTGGCCACTGGAAGTGAGCCGTCGGCTGCAGAGGTTGTGCGCGTCATTGATCTGATTAAAAAGAACAAGGTGTCGGCGATTTTTACAGAGAACATTTCAGACCCGCGGGTGCTTGAGCGCATTGCTAAAGATAGTGGCGCTAAAGTCGGTGGTCGTCTGTATGCCGACGCTCTAACCGAGCCGGGTACGTCAGCTGATACCTATTTAAAAATGTTTCAGCACAACGTCACCACAATCGTTCAAGGGATCTCAGGCAAAGCGATCGAATAGCAAAGACCCTCGTCCGCTGACTGAAATTCTCCCCGCCCTGAACGGCGCAGTTTGCCGCGCAAGCGATCAACGGTTAGGCCTGCGATCTCTAAGAAATGCGATCCACTTGCAAATGAGAATCATTATCGTTTAAACTATAGGTATGGATCACTCATCGCCTACGAATCATTCACAAGCTGTTCAGCTCAATGACACCAACGCTTCAACACGACACAGCCAGGTAAGCCCCGCATCAGGGGAGGGTGGCTTGACTCGCCTTTCAACCGATTGGCTTTTTCAGTCGGCTAAAGAAATTGAGATTGAACACCGCGGCGATGTCTACCGACTGCGACAAACAGCACTCGGTAAATTGATCCTCACTAAGTAAGTCATACACCGCCGCGGTCTGCGGCAAATTTTTCATTGCACAAGCCAGCCACCGCCAGCCAGTGCCTAAATTACTTTAGGACACCCTATGCTGCGCAAAGCAAATGTTGCCATCGCCTTAAGCCTCAGCCTTCACGCACTACCCCAGCAAGCCTTCGCTCAAACCACCTCGTCGTCCAACGTTGCGGCGAATAACCCAGCCGCAAACACCAGCACACTCAGCGATGTCACGGTGAGCGCCACGCGTACCATGCGTAAAGTTGATGACGTTCCAAGCAGCGTCTCGGTCATCACTGACACGAAGATTCAGAAAGAGGGCGCCCGTAATCTAAAAGAAGCCTTTCGAAATGAACTTGACGTCACTGTGCCCGTCGGTCCAACACGCTTTGGTGTCGGCGGGGCATCCACTGGTCGAGGTGGTCAAGAGGGTGTCAACATACGTGGACTCGGTGGAAATCAAGTGCTGATGCTGGTCGACGGCATCCGCATCCCCAATGGCTTCACCTTTGGCCCGTTTACTACAGGTCGCGGTGATTTTTTAGATATCGACGGGCTAAAAAGCGTTGAAATCTTGCGTGGCCCCGCATCGACGCAATATGGCAGCGACGGTCTGGCGGGTGCCGTGACATTTAAAACGCTCGACCCCAGTGACTTACTAACGCGCGGTCAAAGCGTCGGCGGTTTTGCGCGTGTGGGATACGCCAGTATCGACCAAGCGGGTTCAGGCACCTTGGCCGTAGCTGGTAAAAATGAAAAGTGGCAAGCGATGGTGCTAGGTAGTTATCGCCAAGGCCACGAAACCAATAACAAAGCCACTAACAACGATAAAAACGTCGAGCGCACAACGCCGAATCCCGTCGATTACAGCAATCGCTACCTGCTTAGTAAAGCGATTCTCACTTTGGATGCAGCACAGCAACTTGGGCTAACGATCGAGTCCCAACGACGCAGCCAACAAACCAATGTGTTCTCAGCACGAGCAGTCGCACCGCAACGACCTCGCAGCATCACAGGTCTTATCACTCAAGATACTATCGAGCGCGACCGCCTCTCGCTCCAGCATCGCTATAACGACCTAAACGCCGCATGGATTCAAAGCGCCGATATGCGCCTGTACTGGCAAGACGCAAAGGTGAATCAATACGCCACCGAACAACGCAGCCGCGCACCCGAGCGTATTCGGGATAACACCTTTCGTACACAGGTTGTTGGCTTGGCTACTCAATTTCAAACCAACCTGACTGGTTGGGTTAATCAGCGGCTTTCGTATGGAGTCGATCTGAGTCAGGCGCAGATTAGCGCTCTGCGCGACGGCACTTCACCACCATACGGAAGCAAATTTCCGTTACGACCGTTTCCCGATACGACTTACACTTTGGCCGGTGCATTTCTACAAAGTGAAATTGAACTCGGTGCCGTGAGTGTGATTCCGGGGGTGCGCTTTGATCGCTATGCGATCAATCCCTCAGCCAAAGCTTACGAAAATGTGTCGTTGTCTAACCTCTCGGGTCAGGCCGTTACACCCCGTATCGGTGCGGTCTGGCGCCTTGCGTCTGGCTTTTCGCCCTACGCACAACTTGCCCGCGGCTTTCGCGCACCCACGCCCGACCAAGTCAATAATGGCTTTGCCAATCTGGCCTCGGGCTACACCAGCATTGGCAATTCAGAACTCAAACCAGAGTATGTCGACAGTCTTGAACTTGGTTTCAGAGGTCAGTCGCACGGTTTACGTTATTCGTTAGCGGGCTTTGAAAACCGCTACCAAAATTTCATCAGTCAAGAAGTGATTGGTGGTGGCGGCCGACCGACAAATCCTACGATTTATCAATACGTTAACTTGGCAAACGCCAAGATTCAAGGGGTTGTGGCGCAGGTTAAATTAAAAGTTGGACAAAGGTGGACGGTACAAACCGGTGCGGCATATTTGAAGGGCGATAGTCAAAGCAACGGTGTCAGCACCCCAATCAATTCAGTCCAACCCGTTAAGACAATGCTTGGTTTGCAGTACGACGCAGGCGAGTGGGGCGGTCAAGCCACGGTGCTCTATAGCGCGGCTAAAGATCCCAGTCGTATTGCGCCAGGCAGAACCTCACAGTTCGCCTCACCCGATTACACCGTGCTTGATTTTGGCGTGTACTGGAAACCCTCACCCAATCTGACCTTCAATGCCAACGTGAATAACGTCTTAGACACCAAGTACTGGCGTTGGTCAGATGTTAGCGGTCTGACTGAAAACAGCCGCATTGCAGATGCCTATACCGCCGCAGGGCGCACGGTCCAGGTATCTATGCGTTACGACTTTTAAAATTTCTTACCTTCCGGAGACTCTTATGCAAGGTCCTGTACAAACAATTCCTCAGGCTTTTTTGCAGTTAAAACGTCAAGGATTTATCCGCCAACGCGACGCTGCCGAACGGCTCCATTTGTCAGAGGGCGAACTGATCGCCGCGCACGTCAATCAAGATACTTTCTGGCGCGTAGTGACTCAGCCCAGCGTCATTGGTATCGACTTAAATAGTACTCAACCCAAAAGTAATTTTGCTGAAAATTTTACCGAAGAAGACCTGAGTGCATTGCGTCTGCGTCCAGACTGGCACGCGCTGATGGCGTCGCTAGAACCGATCGGTGAGCTGATGGCACTGACGCGAAACGCGTCTTGCGTGCACGAAAAAATTGGCATTTATCAAAATACCACCTTGACTGAACGCGTGGGGGTTGTGGCGTCAGGCAATATCGATTTGCGTGCTTTCTATTCTAAGTGGGCGCACGGGTTCGCGGTATCTGAAATGACGATTCGAGGCCAACAGCATAGCCTTCAATTTTTTGATGTCTCTGGGGTGGCCATACATAAAATTTACTTGCGCGAACAGAGTGACGTCAGCACCTATCAAAACCTAGTGAAGCACTTTGCAGAGGGTTCGCAACAACCCGGTCTTTACACCGAAAGTCTTGCGCCCAAGCAAACCGAGCAAGCCGACCAGCAAATCGATGTTCAAGCTCTGCATCAAGCTTGGTCCGCTCTGCGTGACACGCATGATTTTTTTGCATTATTAAAGACACACGGTGTCTCGCGGGTGCAGGCCTTACGACTAGCGCAGCCTAAGTTTGTGCAGCAGGTACATTGCGCAGATGTGCTAAGGGCTTTGACGGCCGCCGCCGCCCGCGAAATCCCGATTATGGTGTTTGTGGGTAATCACGGCATGCTCCAGATTCATGCGGGGCCCATTCAAAAGGTCTGGTATGCAAGGCCATGGCTGAATGTATTGGATGCAAGCTTCAATCTTCATCTGCGCCTGGATCATATCGATAGCGCGTGGATTGTGAAGAAGCCGACCGTTGATGGCTTGGTCACCTCCTTTGAGATATTTGATGCGCAGGGTGAGGCGATTGCGATGTTGTTTGGTTTGCGTAAGCCAGGGCAGCAAGAGCTCACTGCGTGGCGCGGTCTTCTTGACGAGATTCAAGAAACGCAACAAGCTTGCGCGGCTTAGTGGCATGATCTCGAACGCTTCGCCATCCCGAGATCTGTTGTCGCGCCGTGAGGCCTTAGGCTATCTTGCAGGGTGCGCCGCAGCTGCTATCTTGGCATGCCCGTCAATGCTGCGCGCTTCTCCACGTAAGCGAGTGGTTTCTATCGGGGGCGCGCTCACCGAAATTTTGTTTACGCTTGAAGCGGACAACGATCTGGTGGGTGTTGACTCAACTTCAATTTATCCACCCCGTGCCATAGACTATCCAAACGTTGGCTACGCGCGGCAATTGTCGGCCGAGGGTGTGTTGTCGTTAAGGCCTTCGCATGTCCTCGCAACAGAAGAGGCCGGACCACCAGCAGTGCTTAAGCAAATCGCCGCTGCGGGCACGCGCATTACGTTGCTGCCGGCCAAACATCAATATGTTGGCTTACGGCAACGGGTACTGGGTGTTGGTCGAGTACTCGAGCGAAGCGAGACGGCTCAGCTCATTCTTGAGCAGCTTGATTCGACTTGGGATCAAGTACAGAGGCAGATTGCCACGCAAACGAAGGCGTCAGCCGTAAGACCTGTGCGCGTCATGTTTATTCTGACGCACTCGCCTGCTCAAGTGTTGGTTGCAGGGGCTTCTACCTCGGCACAGGCAATGCTGGCATACGCTGGCGCAGTCAATGCCCTACAAGGCTTCAAAGGCTATAAGCCCTTAACCCCCGAAAGCATGATTGCTGCACAGCCCGATTGCCTCTTGGTGACAGAGCAGGGCTTGCAGGCGGCAGGCGGCCTTGAGGCGATCTTAAAATTGCCAGGGTTGGCTCAGACGCCAGCAGGGCGCTCGCAAACTGTTGTTGCGATGGATGCGTTGCGTTTGTTAGGTTTTGGCCCGCGTATGCCCGAGGCAGTCCTCGCGCTCCATCAAGCTTTTCAGACAATATGATCAAGTTTCGTGACCTGCTGCGCGTAAAAGCAAGCTGGTATCTAGGCGTGTCGTTGTTACTGACGCTTGCTTTGGCGGTGCAGTTAGGAGCGGTGCCTGTAAACGCGACTGATTGGCTTGTCGTGCCAACATTGTTCGAGTGGTCTGCGCCTGCAGACGCCTCTCAGGCTCTTTCTCCGGGGTCTCACGTACTGTTCAACCTTCGCTTACCCCGTCTGTTGTTGGCAGTGTTGGTTGGCGCTAGCCTCGGGTTGAGTGGCGCACTGACTCAGAGTTTATTTCGTAATCCACTTGCCGAACCCGGCTTGCTCGGTGTCAGCGCTGGCGCGGCCTGCGCGGCTGCACTCACAATCGTGTTGGTTGGCGAGGTGTCAACGACAATAATCGCTGAAGTACGCCCAATGTTGTTACCGCTCGCAGCCTTCGCTGGGGCGCTTGCAGTGTGCTTCTCGCTTGAACATATGGCGCGCTGGATTGCTCCGGGGTCGATTGCAGCATTGCTTCTGACTGGTATTGCCATGAACGCTCTGGCAGGGGCGGTCATCGGCCTGTGTACCTATCTGGCAAATGATGAGCAACTCAGAAGTTTGTCATTCTGGACGCTTGGCTCACTGGCAGGAGCGCAGTGGTTGTGGGTGGGGCCGTTTGCCGTCTTGCTTGGCACTGGCTATTGTTGCCTCAGGCCTTCGATGCAAACCTTAAATGCACTTGCCTTGGGCGAAGCTGCCGCCAGACAAATCGGCGTTGATGTGAATGGCTTACGAAAACAGATCATCGTATGGGTCGCGTTACTCGCAGGGTTGGCTGTAGCGTTTTGCGGCATGATCAGTTTTGTTGGTTTAATTGCGCCGCACTTGGTCAGGCTGTGGGTAGGCCCCGATCAACGGCAGGTCTTGCCCTTGTCAATGCTGCTTGGCGGCCTGTTATTGCTTGTGGCAGACACTCTTGCGCGCGTGGTCGCCGTGCCCGCTGAGGTCCCTGTTGGGATTTTCACCGCACTGGTGGGTGCACCTTTCTTTTTTGTACTTGTGCGCCAGGCCCGTGTTCAGACTAGCTAGGTGGTAGACAATTGAACGACAATCCACCCGCAGCATTATTGCAACTGACAGACCTTGATCTTAGCTACGGCTCAGCTTGCACAGCACCGCAGGTGTGCGGCTCCTTCACTCTGAACGTTTCACCATGCGAGCGTTTAGCCATCTTGGGGCCAAGCGGTGCAGGAAAATCAACCCTCCTGCGTCTGATGGCGTTGGACTTTAGCCCAATAAAGGGCGAAGTGATGTTTAAGGGCCGAGCACGACAGGGCTGGACAGTGGCAGAGCTCAGTCAACACAGAGCTGTGATGCCGCAAAGCTGCTCGGTTGCGTTTGGCCTAGACGTCAAGTTAGTCATAGCGCTTGGGCGTGTTGCGCGGGCATTTGATCCCGCCCTCTCTGATATTGTCGTTGCGGCTGCCCGACTTGCTCGTGCGGATCATTTGTTGTCACGCCGCTGCGATTCGCTATCAGGGGGCGAATACGCACGGGTTCACTTAGCACGTGTTTTCGCGCAATTATGGGACATCACAGAAGGTCTGATTCTCGTTGATGAGCCCCTCTCGGCACTCGATTTGGGCCTACAACATAGTATTTTGCAAGCGATAGACACTTTCGCAATTGACCGTCGGCATGCAGTCGTAGCCGTATTGCATGACGTCAATCACGCCTTAAGAGCATTTGATCGTTTGCTTTTGATTAAAGAAGGCAAACTGTTCGCAGACGTTACGAGTAATAGGCAAGCTGTGCCTGTCTTTGAATCGTTGTATGGCTTGGCACTAGAGTGCCTGCGAACGTCGGACAACGCCTTGGTTGTCTCACCGGTCTCGAAACGGCGCCCGCTAGCATGCACTCGCTAAGCCATATTAGAAAACCACTGCCAAGACAATGGCTTCAGTCAGTCTTGCTGCATGTTGCTTTACTGTTATGCACAGTCTTGTATCACTTGCATAGTCGAGGTTCTTTACACTTCAGTGCCAATAGTTTTGATCAGACAGCTACTAGCGCGATGACGATCTTGAGTGATCACAACATCGATTTTCTAGAGTTGTCATTTGAGCAAACTGCAATGACAGAGCTGCAACAAACAGATGCGAAGTTAACAGAAGCGGAGATTACAGAACCAAAAGAAGTATCCACAGACGCAACAACAGACGTTGCAACGGCAAAGGCGCCAGAGCCAGTCGTGTTTCGAGATCACGCAACAAAGCAAGCGATGATATCGAAGTCACCGTCGCAGCGCGTTACCCCTGCGCGTTCGGCTCGAGCGTCCACGCAGTTAACAGCGCAGCCCTCACCTTCGGCTAGTGACAGTACCGTCCAACCCACACAGACGGCCCGCCCCGACCATGCGCATAGCCCAAAGCCAGTTTATCCGTTGGCTCTGCGCGACCTCGGCGTATCGGGGGTCGTATGGCTACGAGTCTGGGTTGACAATACAGGACGCCCGCGAGAGATCGAGTTGGCAAAGGGTAGTGGGTATCGCCTGTTTGATGAGGCTGCTTTGCGTGCAGTGCAACACTGGCGCTTTGTGCCCGCAAAGAATGAACTGCACAGCTTGGCCAGTTGGGTTGAGTTTGCCGTGCGTTTTGAGATTAACGGCTGAACATACTGCTCTAGTCGAAATCACGCATGGACAACCACAGTGAACTAAGCTACGCTGAATCTAAGTAAAGGATCTTCGCAGCACGATGTACTCGGCGATGAATATAAGTCATGGTCGAGCGATATTCAAAAAATAAATGCTAAAAAATTTTTGAAAACGTAGCAAGCGTTTTAGTCACGGAGAGACAACATGTTAAAAAAATTATTATTTAATGTGCTTGCAGTGCTCAGTGCATTCATGATCGCACCAGCCTTGGCACAAGTTTCAACCTATCCAAACAAACCGATTACGCTGGTGGTGCCGTATGCACCGGGTGGCAGCACCGACATTACTGCTAGACTGATCGCCGAACACCTTTCGAAGCGGCTTGGGCAACAAGTCGTCGTCGAAAATCGCGCTGGAGCCGGGGGTAACATCGGTGCCAACGTCGCAGCACAGGCAGCTCCTGATGGATATACGCTGTTGATGGCACCCAGCAGCTTAGTGGCCAATATCTCGTTGTATAAGTCGCTGCCGTACGACTTGCGTAAAGACTTAACGCCAATCTCACGTATTGCAATGATTCCAAACGTGTTGGTGATCGGGGCAGATTCTAAAATCAACACCTTTGCCGAGTTCATTGCGGCGGCCAAAGTGGCTAAACCACCGTTGAACTATGGCTCGGCCGGCAGCGGCTCAAGCCAGCATTTGGCGGCTGCTTTATTTGCTAATTCGATCAAAATTGAAATGGGACACATCCCTTACAAAGGCGGTGCGCCCGCGCTAGTGGATTTGATGGGCGGACGCCTCGATGCCGTGTTTGCGCCACTCGTTGAGGTGTTCCCCTTTATTCAAGGCAAAAAGCTCAAAGCGTTAGCAGTGACGACTCCTGCACGTTCGTTTGCGTTACCTGACGTACCAACAGTGGCAGAGACCTTTCCAGGTTTTGACATCACACTTTGGAACAGCATCATGACGCGTAGTGGGACACCGCCTGAGATCATTGTAAAACTCAATCAGGAGATTCAACACGTGTTAGCGCAACCTGAGGTTCTGAAAACCTTACGCTCGCAAGGTTCAAATCCTTCTGGAAACACGATAGATGACTTCAAGAAGCTGATCGCGCAAGAGGTTCCTAAATGGGCTGAAATCATCAAGCTTTCAGGGGCTGAAACGCAATAGCGAAGCTTTCACCTCAGACATCGTCTGAGGTGACCTGGCGGCGCCCCTGCACCCAAACCGAGTTGAACAATATGCGTTTGGTTTTCAATGAATAACGTCCAGAGCATCGATGCCTCGCCGCATATTGAGTTTGCTCATCCGCGCATCTTACGATAGTTCTGGTGCGCGACTCAGGCGGGCGGGGCTTTTAATTGCGACGAGGCATCTCAAGCTTAAAGAGTCGCACGGCGTTTTTATAAGCAACTTGTTCAAGTGTGGCGGGCGTCAAATAGGCCAATACCTGTTCACGTTGCTCTTGAATGATTTCGTCATAGCGCTTCTCTAAGCCGCAGCAGGTATCAGAGCCCAGCATCACCTGCGTCGGAAACTCTTCGATCAGGTTTCTCCAGCCAGTTTTGAGCCCATTGGGTGTGTAGAATTTTCCATCACCTAATTTTGTGCTCAGGCTTGCGTGTACTGGCCCGCCACCTGAAAGCTCACACATGATATTTTTACGTTGTTGAAAGAGGTTTCTCAGGTCGTCAGGTCGAGCGAGCGGCAGGCAATGAGATAAGATTGTGGTGACTTGTGGAAACTCACCAGACAGACGCAAAATATCGTCTCTAAAGGTTTCGTTCATGCCAGCATGGATTTGTATGAACGCACCGTAGCGATTCGCGATTTCATAGGCTTGTCGCATCATCGGGCTATCAAGCCTGAAGCGTCGTCTAAAGTCTGGCCTCGGTGACGAATCGTAATTATCAGTGTGAAGCTCGCCAAAGCCCTTGATGCTGCCATCCTTAAAGCCGCTTTCGGCGGCCTTGAAAAGACTTTTAAAAATCCATTGATCTGGGTCTGTGAAGCTACGGCCTTGCCGTAAGATGTCGACGAGTTCACGTTGCCCAATCGCGGCGATATAGCGCTCTTTCAAGACCGCACGCATGTCGTCATTGAGATAGCCGACTGCACCCGCCCACTGCACGTTATTTCGGTCCATCAACTCTTTAAAAGAGCCTGCTGCGATCTCGTAATTATGTAGGTGCACATCTGCGATAGGTACGGTTTTAGCTAAAGCAATTGAACTTGGCAGGGGTTGGGCTTGCGCGAGTAGCGTGCAGTAAAAAAGCGCAGCAACAGTGAGCTTGCCAAGCGCATCGATCGTTGTTGTCATAGAAGCTACCGGCACAAGTTAAGTCAACAATAGCGTGCTGAGTCTAAACCATTTTACGTTGGCCCGTCACATTTGGACGTTCAGACTCAACACACAACAATATTAGTTTAGTTTCAAGTTGAATTTTTCAATCGCTTGAGCAAAAGCCTTTCCTTCAGCTTCAAACGCTGCTTGCATTTTGTCAACTGTCATGTTCCAAGCCTCAGACCCCGTCGGTTTCATCGCCTCTTGAAATGAGGGTTCGGCAGTCACTTCGGCAGAGGCCTTTCTTAAGATTTCAACAATCTCCTTTGGCGTCCCAGCTTTGGTGTACAGCGCCGCCCAGATATCGGTGTAGAGATCTGGATACCCGGACTCAATGAATGTTTTAAGTTCTGGCATTCTCAGGCTCTTGTCGCGTGCCACCACTCCAATCGCTTTAATCTTGCCGTCTTTTAAATGAGGCCCACCGATACTGTAAGTTGTTGCCATCAGTTGGATGTCGTCGGCTAATAGGGCGCGAATCATTTCGGGCGAACTGCGGTAACTAATTTCTTGGTAGGGATCACCCCCCGCCATTGCAGAGATTTTTTTTGCCAAAATTAAGCCTAAATGAGAGGTGCCCAAGACCCCAATGTTCATAGATTTGCCGCGTTCTTTGATCTCTTTCATTAATGAGGGGATGTCTGTCGCTTTGACCGAAGCGCTTGCAAATAAAATGTAAGGCGCCTGACCTAGTGGCGCGATCGGCGTGAAATCATCAAGGGTATAGCCAGCATCTTTAATCACAATCGGGGTCGTTGCCAAACCGTTAGACGTATAAAACAACGTATAACCATCGGCGGGCGCATTCAAAACTTTCTTTGTTGCAACCATGGCCTGGCCACCGGTTGCGTTTTCGAGCACTACGCTGGTCTTTAAGATTTTACCCAGCCGATCTGCAAAGACTCTGCCAAGCAAATCAAAAGGTGAGCCTGCACCAAAGGGGGTGATGAGCGTGATGGTTTTGTTTGGGTAGTTGTTGGCCTGCGCAAGAGCGGTCGCGGGCAAGGTCGCTGCTGCGAAGCCTGCCAGCGTAAAAAGAAATGCATTCAAGTTGCGTTTTGAGATGATTGACATGTTTGCCCCTTCTGTGAATTTTGAATTCTGGTTTTATAAAGGGTTCAAACGTCTAGTTTACTGTGGTTGACTGTTTCTATTATTAATGTATTTCTCAATCACCAAACCTACCCTCACGACAATCATAAACCAGAAAATCCTAGTTTTGTTAATCCGCTCAAGTTACTCTGCCTTGATATTGGCCGCTTTAATGATCGGAGCATACATCTTCAACTCGGATTGAATAAATTTGGCAAATTCATTTCCGGAAATCGGCCGAGGCGTCAATCCCTGATCCTCAAGTGCTTTGATGACACCGGGGTCATTGAGTGCGGCGGTCACGTCTTTGGTGATGTTTTCAAGCACAGCTGTGGGTAAGTTCTTGGGTCCAAATAGTCCAAACCAATTGGTGAGCTGGATATTTGGATAGCCCAACTCTACGAAGGTAGGCACCACAGGAAGTAGTTTTTCGCGTTTGCTACCAGCCACAGCCAACGGAGTGACTTTGCCCGCCCTGATTTGACCTAACAAGGGTGGCGTCGTCGCAAAGAAGATGTCAATTTGTCCGCCGACCAATGCGGCTACCGCAGGGCCCGTTCCCTTATAGGGGATGTGTGTCATGGGTAGTTTGGTCGCGATACTTAACATCTCACCCGCCATGTGTTGTTGTCCTCCCACGCCTGGTGACCCGTATGTTAAGGGGACTGACGTCTGAGCCTGCGCGAGTAGGTCTTTAAAAGACTTCGCTGGGACTTTAGGCCCTGCTGCGAGCACAAGCGGCGCTTCTGCGGCCAGTGCGATGGCTGTTAAATCAGTGATTGGGTCGTAGCGCATCGTTTCAAAAACGAGTTTGTTGATCGACACCTCGGGGGTATAACCAAGTAGCAACGTGTAGCCATCGGGGGTAGAGCGCACGACTTCGTGAGCGGCGATCATGCCGCTGGCACCGGGCTTATTTTCTACAACGACAGCTTGGCCCCACTTGTCGGTCAAATATTTTGAAAGTAAGCGCGCGATAATATCAGTGGCGCCGCCTGGGCCATAGCCCACAAGAAGCTTGACGGGCTTGTCAGGATAGGCAGCCAGACTTGGCAGTGCTAAAGCCGATAGGGCGATAAAAAAAGTTTTTGCAGCAAGCGAGCGTAACGACATGTTGAGGCCTCTTGGTTAAGGTGCGACTTTGTTGTTTGCGTAAAGGCGCAAAGAGATCGAAGGTGCGGCGGTTTTGTGATCAAGATTTGCGTGACTGGCTTTGGGTGCGTGTTCAATATCTGTGTGATATTCAGCACAGAGGTCTGTATGTAAACGCAGCGCGCCGCTGTACGCATCAGATTGCCCTGTAGTACCCAGTTCAGAAAAGACCAATTGATGTGGGATGCCATCCGCGACAAAGCTTATCTGTGCTCGACTGTGTGACTGGCTTAAATCAATGCTGATCTTCTTGTAGCCGGACAGAATCGAATTGAGCTGCCCAAATACACTGGCTGCGAGCCTTGGGTTGAACTGCCTGTCGATAAAGGCTTGACGTGGGTAATAGCCACGGTCGACATCCATAAACGTATCAAAAATATATTGAACATGCGCCGAGCTTTTTGAAAAGAGCAATGCACAACAAATTTTGTGCAATAAGCCGACTTCATCATCGTTTGATTCGGCAATGCTGGGCCCGTTCAATTTCAACGATGCCAACACTTGGCAGTTGTTGCGTTCGGCAAAGAGCATTAAGGCAGGAGCCACCTCAAGCAGGTCTTGGTCCGCCTCTACACGAACGGTGATGCCATCAATTTCGTTACGTTGAACGGCTTGTTGAACAAGTTCGCTTTGATATTGCAGATCTTCGAGAGTGAAGCCAGATTTAACGAAGTGACTAAAGTGTTGTCCGTCATAATGAGATTCGTCATACATATGAAGCTTACATAAAAAGACTTCAAGTACTGAGTCTTTTTTGAAGGCTTTTATGCGTTCGCGATGCTTGTCGAAACCGGCCAAGGTTACGTTAATCTCAATGCTATTCACGCCAGCTTGTTGCAGGCCGTGATTCTGAAGATCGCGCTTTGGCGCACCTAGGGACGTCAACATAAAGCGATGCCCCATCTTCGCCAACAGATGCATGCGTCGGTGTGTACTGGCGTCAAGCACATCTTGGTCGGTGACTTTTGAGAGGCGCGCGCCCATTTCCCAAAGTGCTAGCAGCGGATAATCGTTTCGAGCCAGTTTACGGCCGAACTCTTGAACACCACCCGTTGCCGGTATTTGCGCGACCTCGGTCCAAGTATGCCTAAGTTCGACGCCTACGCGTGAAAAGGTTGACGTGCTCGGGTGGGTTAGGCGTTGTGTTTTGTCACGCAAGGTGTGATCGGCTAACGCACTGCGCCCGCCCATCGTTCTGACAGGATAGGCGATATGGCCTTTTTCAAAGACATCAACAATGAAATAACCAAACTTTGCGACATCACCACGACCAAACTCGACCGTTGGCTTAACACGGTAAAACTCAGAGTAGTCATGCCTTAAAAATGCGGTAGATGGCAGCATGTAAAAGTCAGCGTGATCTAGTTGCTCGTACCAAAAATTATGTACGTGACCGGCAAACGAAGCCTCTACGTTTTTGTTTTTCATGAGGCCTAACAGCCAACTGCGACCGGGTTCATCCAGGTTGTCGTAGCTGCCGCGTTCGGTTTCGCTGTAGACAAAGGGTGGGTAGTGCATAAACAGGAAGACGCGTTTGCCAGCGGCGCTTGCGATTTGTTCTTCGAGCCAGGTCTTTTGCTCTTGCTCAGCGCTTAAGCCAGAGTTAATCAAGAGCGAGTTAATTAGGGCACACCGAATATTTTTGGTGTCAAAGCTGTAATAGTCTTTGCCGAAGGCGTTTCGATAGGCTTGCAGATGCGCGTCGCAAACCTGGTCGGCTGGCATCCAGTCGATTTTTTTGTCGCCCACGTCATGATTACCGGGCAACACGTGCAAGGGTGCCTTCAGAGGGGCGCTGATTGCCTTGAACTGTTCAACCGCCTGCATGAAGGTCGGTAAAGCGGGCATTGGGTGAACGATATCGCCTAGATGAACGACAAACTCTGGTGCGGGACTCATCGCGGCGATGTCTTGAAACACAAAGCGCGCGCGCTCGTTGGCCAAATGATTGGTCTCGAACGGTGAGCTTGAGACATTGTCGCTTTCGTTGACATGCGTGTCGGCGACGACAACGAAAGAGAAGAGGGGTGTCGGTGAGCCGCTAGGTCGAATTTTAACGCGCATGAAATAATTAATTCCAAATAATGAAATTGAAAACCGAATATCGGTTATAAATTATGTTGTTGATTCTATTAAATGTCAATTATTTTTCAGTTAACTACCTGTCATTCATAAAGTGAATAAAGTCATGCGACTTGCCAGAGATGCTTTAGAAAGTGCTGACCCGGGATTTTTAGACTTCGACTCATTGCAGAAGCAGCCCCAGTTTGCCTCGACTCTGGCAAATGGTTTAGCGCTGCTGGGGTGTTTTGGGCAACGCGCGGCGTTGTGGAGCAACAAAGAGCTGTCTGAGCAGTTGCAGCTGACTAAGCCCACGATAACAAGACTGACTTTTACTTTGATGGGTCTAGGTTATCTTCGACGAGACAAAGCCTCTGGGCGCTACGCTTTGGGACCCGCAGTGCTGTCGCTTGGCTATCCGTTATTGTCCCAAATGGCGATCAGACAAATTGCGGCGCCCGAGATGTTGGCACTCACTCAATATGCAAAAGGACCCGTTTCAATAGGGATGCGCGATCGTCTACAAGTCGTTTACGTCGAGACAGTTACCGGGCAAGACAGTAATTTCACTAAGCCGGGTATCGGCTCGACTCGGCCATTGTTACGCACTGCAATGGGACGCTCACTGCTATATCAACATACCGAGCAAGAGCGACGACATATTTATAAGGGTTTGAGGGCGGCGCAGCAAGAAGAGTTCGATAAGTTTTTAAAGCCTACTGAGCGGGCGCATGAACAAATTAAGCAACAAGGCTTTTGCTCTGTGGTCGGCGATTGGCAGGCGACGCTCGCAGCTGTCGCGGTGCCCCTGTCAACGGCTTATAACGGTGTTCACTTGGCGTTTAATTTGACTGTGGCGACCTACGCAGTGACTGAAACAGATTTACAGAAAAACCTTGGTCCAAGACTTGTGCATCTGGTCAGAAGTGTTGAGCGTGCAATTGGGTTAGGCGTGTAACGAATGAGTTGGCGATACGCTTTGTATTGGCCAGCAATGCTTGTAAATAGAGGTCAGGAACAGCGATTCAAAATAGGCCGGTTATTGTTGACTCTCTTTTTGTTCTTGACGATAGGCGTAAGTTCCATCGTATCGGGCCGTAATGTAGTCGCCTGCGACAATGGGTGGGTACTGTTCAGGATTTTCGGCAGACGCGCAATTCGGTAAGCAACTGATGACGGCGTCATAATCAGGATCATAAAAAACCGGAATGGAATACCGCTCTCGTCCAGAACGATTGATGACGCGGTGGGGTGTGGACACGAAGAGGTGATTTGACCAGCGCTCAAGCATATCGCCAATATTGATTACAAATGTGTTTGCAATTGGTGCAGCATCCATCCACTGTCCTGATCGATTTTTTACTTGTAGGCCTCCAACTTCGTCTTGCCACAAAATGGTGATTGCGCCATAGTCTGTGTGCTCCGCTGCGCCAAATTGCTCATCAGAGTGACTGGGCTCTTGATGGGGGTAGTGCAACAAACGCGCGCGTACAAGAGGACGCTTGTAGCGTTCTCGAAAAAAATTTGTGGGTAGTTGTAATGTCAATGCAAAGGCTTCTAGAATTTTTTGACCTAATTCAAAAATCTCGAAATAGTAGCGTTCGAGTATTCGACGCCAAGCGAGTTCGTCTTTTGGCCATTGATTGAGGCCGATCAGCGTTTTGCCTTCTAAGACTAGAGGGTCGTCGGCGGTGAAGGGAAAGGCAAAGTTAAAACTCTCTTTTAAATCGGCAAATTTACGCCCAGGCTGTTTCGTTTGAGCAAAGGGGACATAACCGCGATGAGCCTGATTCACTTGGATTGAACGTTTACATGACTCAGGGAGTGAAAAAAAATATTTCGACGCAATCTGCACTGCGTCCAAGAGCTCAGGCGGGATGTTGTGGGCTTTGACGTAAAAGAAACCGATTTCAACTGAAGCCTGCCGGATCTGTTCAGCTACAACTGCAATCTGAGCCGTATCTGACGAGAACAAAGGGCTAACATCAATCACCGGAACTTGATTCGAACCCTGATCTTGGGTGAATAACACTTCTTGACTCATTGAGGTCGCCCCGCTACATTGACTTTTGATTTGCGAACATTAGTCCTTTTTTCCTCTTCCATCAACGCCTTGATGCCTAGTGGGTCCAACTCTTTTTAGAAGCCGTGATGATGCCTTCGAAGCCCTTCATATTCTATCTGCGTGCACTTTTGTGCTCTTTTGGCTTACTGTGCATGCTCAATGCGTCGGCCGATTTTCCGGATAAGCCTATCAAAATTTTGGTGGGTTTTGCACCCGGCGGAGGCTCCGATATCCTCGCACGTACGGTTGCTCCGGCACTTGGCGAGGCACTTGGCCAAGCAGTGATAGTCGATAACCTTCCGGGTGCAGGCGGTAACCGCGCGATGGCAGAGGTGGCGCGCGCGAAACCTGATGGCTATACGCTTCTAATGGGAACCCCTGGGCTTGCCACGAATGCCAGTCTTTACAGTAATTTAGGCTTTGACCCGCTGACGGCTTTTGAACCGATCGGGTTAATCGGCAGTGTTCAAAATGTGCTTCTTGTACAAAAGGATCTGCCGGTCAATTCTGTGGCAGAGCTGATTGCATATATCAAGGCGCGACCCGGAAAGCTTAATTATGCCTCGCCTGGCACGGGTACTTCGTTGCACTTGGCGGGCGAGCTTTTTAAAGCTGGCGCCGGTCTGGACATTGTGCATGTCCCCTATAAGGGAGGCGGACAGGCCATGACCGATTTAATGTCAGGTCAGGTCGCACTTATGTTTAATGTGTTGCCGTCAGCGCTTCCTCAAATCAAGGCTGGCACGGTTAAAGCGCTCGCTGTCACTGGTCGCGAACGTGCGTCTGTCTTGCCTGATCTACCAACCATGATCGAGTCTGGAGTGTCGAATTACACGGCGTTTACTTGGAATGGACTTTTAGCGCCAAGCGCCACACCTCCTCAGGTGATTCTAGCAATCAATACTGCGATACAAAAAATATTAGCCACACCCGAAATGGCAAAGCGCTACGCATCGCTTGGAACCGATGTGATGTCTGGAGCGCCAGATACCTTCAAGAGACTCATCCAAGATGAGACCAAAAAATGGCGACAAATCATAGAAACTAATGGCTTGAAGGCGGAATAGACGATCAAACGCCTTCGCTAATCTTCTTCATTGCTTGACGGTTTTCTGCTCTTCTTCTAACTACGACTTCGGAAACCTAATGACCAGCAACGTACCTGTTCAACCTAAAACGAAAGCACGGATATTACGAGAACTGCTTGCAGGCAAGCGGCCGATTGTGTCGTGTGGTGTTTATGATGGCTATAGCGCCATGATGGTTGAGGCAATGGGCTTCAAGACGGCTGCGACCACAGGGGCCGGGCTTGCGAATTCTGTCCTAGGCGTACCGGATATTGGCATTTTTAGCTTGCGCGATAACGTTGATACCTGCCGAAACATCGCTCGAGCAGTCTCGATTCCGATAATGGCTGATGCCGATACAGGCTATGGAAATGCCGTGACGGTATACCACGTGGTGCAGTACTTTGAAGAGGCCGGAGTTGTAGGCATCAACATTGAAGATCAACTCATGCCAAAGCGTTGCGGCCATATGAACGGCAAAGAGTTAGTCGAAACCAGCGAGATGACGCAAAAAATTACGGCGGCGATCAAAGCAAAAAAAGATACAGACTTCATTATCAATGCGCGTACCGATGCTATTGCCGTCGAGGGCATTGAAGGGACGATCATACGAATTCGAGAATACGTCGCCGCTGGCGCCGACATGATTTATGCGGATGCCATTCGTAGCGAAGATGACATCGCACGCGTCGTAGAGGCTGCGCGCGGGGTACCGGTTAATGTCAACATGGGATTTGGCTTGCGGATACGACCCACGTCACCTTTGATTTCACTCACGCGTTTGGCTGAACTGGGCGTCGCGCGTGTGAGTTTGCCAAGATTGCTTCCGGCTGCAGCGCTTTCTGGCATGAAAAAAGCGCTTGAAGCGCTTAAGCAATGTATGGATACCGGCGAGCTAACAGATCGCCAGGATCTGCTGGTAGATATGGCTGCCATCACCAAACTTGTTGGCTATGAGCGCATTAACGAACTCGAAAATTCTTTACTCACAGGCGAACAAATCGCTCGCAAGTACGGCGAAGGCGAACGCGATTACGTCGTTAAAAATAAACAAAGTCTCTGATCATGCAACCACAACGCTACGGCCCTTTCCCTTACACGCCTATTCATGCACGTCCAAAGCTGGTTTGGCCGAACAATGCCCGCATCGCTGTTTGGGTCAATCCAAACATTGAATTTTTTGGTTTGGATGATGTGATGCCAGGCAATACGAATGAGCGTGTTGCGCGAGAGCACGCCAAGATTCCGAATGTCCGTAACTGGTCGGTGCGCGACTATGGTAATCGCGTCGGGGTCTGGCGGCTCTTCGACGTTTTATCCCGTTACAACGCGCGCGCAACAGTGGCGTTGAACAGCGAGGTCTGCGATCATCACCCTGAAATCATTGAGCGTGCCATGCAACTTGATTGGGAGCTCATGGGCCATGGTCAAACCAATGCTCGGCGTATTAATGAGATGAGCTCAGAGCAAGAGAGCGAGGCGATTTTTGCAACGGTCGATCGCATTGAACGTGCCTGTGGTAAGCGACCGCAGGGCTGGTTAGGCCCCGGTCTTGCCGAAACCTGGCATACGCTTGAGCATCTGTCGGCAGCAGGCATACGCTACATCTGCGACTGGGTGAATGATGACCAGCCGTACACAATGCAGATTGGGTCGCCGCCGTTGGTGTCGATCCCTTATTCGGTGCAAACCAATGATGTACCGGCTTACTTTGATATGAAATGTTCTGTACCTGAGTTTGAGCGCATGCTGAAAGATCAGTTTAATGTGTTATGGCGCGAAGGCGCCAATTCTGGTCGTGTGATGGCAATAGCCGTGCATCCCTTCGTGACGGGGCAACCACATCGAATCGGCGCACTTGATGCCGCATTGGCGCACATCTGCTCGCACGAAGGTGTTTGGCTCGCTACCGGCAGTGAAATTATGGAGCATTATTTAAAATCCGATTACGCTAAAGCGATGGGGCAGGCGGGCGTGTTAAAAGTGGTAAATTAATTTTTTGAATGAAAATTCGATTTGCAACTATTTTTCTAACGTCTTAACTCCATATAATAATTATCATGAGTTGCGGTTGGCGTTTTAGGAAGGTCGAAGTCGAAGTTTTTAAAAAACACCTGTAGTGTGCCTGACCATTGCATCGTCTCATGCACTGTACAACATTGGCTGGTTATGGGAATCTCTAAATGAGCGTTGATTCGGAGTATGCAACAAAAGTTGATTTGGCTGCTTGTTACCGCTTGATGGTTAAGTACGGCATGACCGATATTATTTACAACCACATCACAGCTCAGGTGCCGGGTAATGAGAAACTGTTTTTCATTAACGGGTTTGGGCTTCACTACAGCGAAGTATGTGCTTCTAACCTCTACACAGTCGACCTTGAGGGCAACGTCGTACAAAAGCCCGATCTTCCTTTTGGCATCTCAAGGGCTGGCTATGTTATCCATAGCGCGATCCACGCGGCGAGGGATGATGTACGGTGCATCATTCATACCCACACTCGTGCAGGGATGGCAGTATCCTCACTGAAAGAGGGGCTCTTGCCTTTGACGCAGACTGCAATGCGATTTTATGAACGCATCGCTTACCACGACTATGAAGGCCCGGCAGTGGATTCGGACGAACAAAAAAGGCTAGTGGCCGATCTTGGTTCACACAACGCCATGATTTTGCGTAACCATGGTTTGCTGACCTGTGGGGCAACCGTTGCAGAGGCTTTTAACCTGATGCTTTGGCTCGAGACAGCTTGTAAGGCACAGGTCGATACGTTGGCCATGGGTAGAGAAATTATCGTGCCTGATGAGGTTGTGCTGAATCGCACGGCTCGGTTGTATGACCCAGACGTACGTAAATTTGGGCTGCTAGAGTGGGACGCCATGTTGCGACTGTTAGACCGAGATGATCCAAGTTATCGAAATTAGGTCATCAAATACGAAGAGGACTAAGTGTGAGTAGTTTGATAACAATTATGAAGGGGACTTGGTGTGAGTAGTTTGACAACGATGGCGTCTAATTGGTTTACAAAGTTGCATTACTCTGATCTTCCGCCCGATATTGTTCGTGAAACACAAAGGGCAATTCTAAATACGCTAGCTGTCGCAACTGCTGCAAGTGGCCTTGAATATGGTCCGCCGGTTCAGGCTACTGCGCGCGATCTTGGCGGTGGTGGCCGCTCAGTCATTTTTGGCTTTGGTGATAACACGTCGGTCACTGCAGCTGCCTTTGCCAACGCAACGCTGGTGTCTTCGTTGGCCTATGATGATTCGCATACTGAGACACTGATACATGTGTATGGCACGATCGTTAGCACGGTGCTTTCAATGGCTGCCGAGCACTCATTGACTGGACAAGAAGCGTTGACGATCATTGCCGGTGCCAGTGAATTGACTTGTAGAGTTGGTGTGATTGCGCCCACCGCCTTTCATAGGCAAGGGTTGCATCCCACCGGGATCATTGGCGCCTTTGGTGCGGCTTTTGCTGCGGCACATGTGTTGCAACTCGATGCCAACAAGATGGTTCACGCCCTGGGTATCGTTGGAAACATGGCGTCTGGGATTAACCAGTGCTGGGTGGATGGTACGTGGTCGCAGCTCGTAGATAACGGTTGGGCAGCCCAAGCGGGTATCACAGCTGCGACGTTAGCCAAACACGGCTATACCGGGCCTTCTGAAGTGCTAGAAGGCCCCTTGGGTTTGTTTCATAGCCACATACCTGACAAAGATTATGTATTCAATTTTTCTCGAATGACCGACCAGCTTGGGTCACTCTGGGAAATGCGAGAAATCGAGATCAAACCTTATCCCTGTGGCCATGTTAGCCAACCCTTTGTCGACTGTATTTTAAATTTACATCAACAAGGGTTACGCAGCGAAAACGTTGAAACGCTGACTTGCCTTGTGGCAGACTGGATGGTACCAGTCGTATGCGAACCCATAGAAAGAAAAAAGCGTCCAACGAGTGCTTGGCATGGGCGCGTCAGTTTGCCGTACACAATTGCTGAGGGACTACATTTTGGTCAATTAAATGCCGCGAGCTATCGCACTGAAAACCTTTCGTCTCCTGAATTGCTTGCCTTGATTGATAAGATTGAGTATCAGATCGATCAAACTGCGGTGTCAGGTCGAAACTATAAAGGTTGGATTAAAGCTGTTGATAAAAATGGTAAAGCCTACGAGGCGATTAAATTTGATGCGCCTGACTCGAACCGCTCAATGTCCGAGTCAAATTTCTTACGAAAAATAACAAATTGTTTTAAGCTGGGAGCTAAGCAAACCAATCTAGACGCCTTGCAATCGGCTGTCGCAGCCTTGCCACAAGCAAGCTCTCTTCGTGATCTCCTGAACGCTTGTGAGGCCTTGACTGATCATGCCTAAGGCGCAACCGTTGCATTCAAGACCTTCAATCAATCAACAGCTAGCAAAATGGGTCAGTGAGCTCCAGTACAACAGACTTCCGCCAGAAGTTGTCGCGCAGACAAAGTTTCGTATTCTAGATATGGTTGGAGCCATGCTCGGTGGCTTGAACACCGATCTCGTGACGCAGGTCGGCAAAGCCACCTTTATTCCTGATAATGGCGTTGGCGCAAAGGTTATTGGCTTTGGTCAACAAACCGGTGCTCCAGCCGCGGTTGTACTCATGGGCACAATGGGTTGTGTACTAGAGTACGACGACTCGCATATCAGCACGGGTATCCACGCAAGTACACCGATTGTTGCGACTGCACTTGCAAAGGGGCAGCAGTTGGCTGTGTCCGGGCAACGACTGATTGAGGCGGTTTTAGTTGGTAACGAAATCACCTGCCGTCTTGGGGTGGCAGCGCCGGGCGTATTTCACCGCGTTGGTTTTCATCCGACGGCGGTGTTGAGCGTTTTTGGCGCCGGATATACCGCAACAAAACTCGCGCAATGTTCGGTGATGGATGTTGCGAATACGATTGGAATCTGTGGAAGTTTTGCTTCTGGGATTATGGCGTCATGGCAAGATGGCACCTCGGCTAAGTCACTGCACGCAGGTTGGGCGGGAGCCAGCGCCTTGCAAGCGATGAATATGGCCACTCAGGGCGTTACAGGGCCAGACGAGGTGTTTGAAGGGCGTTTTGGCTTTTATAAGTCCCATGTGCAAGATTCACATTTTGTTGTGCAGTATGACGCGATTACAAAAGGCTTGGGAAGTCTCTGGGAGGTCCTGAATGTCGTGCCGCGGGCTTACCCTTGTGGCCACTACATCCAGCCTTTTATTGCCGCAGCACTCGGCTTACGTGAGCAACAAGCGGTGGTTATTGACGACATTGTCGAGATTCAGTGTTTGGTTCCAGAATATTGGATTCCATTGATCTGCGAACCCCGCGCTGAGAAGATCAGGCCGGCAACGTCTTGGCATGCTCGTTACAGCGTACAGTTTTGTGTTGCAGAAAGTCTACTGACAAACACTTTTGATAAACATAGTTTGTCTCAGAGCAATCTGACCGATGAGCGGTTTTTGTCTTTGGCACGGAAAGTCACGTATGCCGTGGACCCGCTCGCGATAGATCGAAGTCGCTGGAGCGGTGAAGTTGTCGTTACCTTTAAAAGTGGCCTCACACTACGGCATCGTATCGATGACCTCATCGGAACGCCGCGACATCCAATGAGCGAAACCCAATTGATCGAAAAATTCATACATAATGCAGATGGCGTTTTACCCATGCATGCATCGCAACAGTTTATCGAACAAGTGGTTCAATTAGAAAAAATAACCGATATCAACACTATATTTGCATCATTATGCCAAGGATGGAAAAAATGAATTTCTCATATTTTAAATTTAGGTCCTCATCTGATAGATTTTTATATTCACTCTTTACGTATCTCTTGCCGATGATGCTTTTCGCGGGGCAGTTTTCTGCACAGGCTCAAGAGCGTTATCCTGCTAAGTCGATCACTATTGTGAACCCAGGGCCAGCAGGGGGGGCAATTGATAACCCTGCGAGAGCGATTGCCAAGGGACTCTCTGAAATTTTGAAAGAACAAGTGATAACGTTGAATTTACCCGGAGCTGGAGGAACAATCGCTACCGCTCGCGTCGCTAATGCAGCTCCGGATGGCTACACGGTGCTGTTTCATCACATTGGCGTTGCAACCGCACCCGCACAATACGCTCAACTCCCCTTTAACACGCTTAAAGATTTGATTCCGCTTGGACTGTCGACGGATGTGCAGATGATGGTGGTGACGAGAAACGATTTTCCACCCAAGACTGTTCAAGAACTGATCACGTACTTAAATGTGAACCATGAAAAGGTCACAGTTGCAACTTCTGGTAGTGGTAGTGCCTCAGAATTGTGTGCATCCTTGCTCATGAAACAGGTGGA
Organism: Bordetella parapertussis; assembly: GCA_945872285.1. Taxonomy (GTDB): domain Bacteria; phylum Pseudomonadota; class Gammaproteobacteria; order Burkholderiales; family Burkholderiaceae_B; genus Zwartia; species Zwartia parapertussis_D. The sequence goes on from CAMBZR010000047.1 coordinate 24,444, forward strand.
TAAGCGGTTTACCTTGGTGCCGTATAAAGGATCACCGCCAGCGCTGCTTGATATTGCGGCTGGTCGTGTTGATTTGATTTGTGATCAAACGAGTACCTCAGCCGCGCAAGTCAAAGCGGGAAATGTCAAAACCTATGGGATCGCCTCAAAAGAGCGGCTCTCACTTTTGCCCGAGACGCCTACGCTCACAGAGCAAGGCATGCCCTTTATATTCTCAGTTTGGCAGGGCTTTTATGTGCCAGCTGGTACGCCGGTGGCGATTGTACAAACGTTATCACGTGCGATTGAACAGGCCGTGCAAAATGAGTCTGTTCAAAAGCAGCTTGCTGGGTACGGGGTAATGCCAATAGCGGCGACCTACAGATCACCCCAAGCGCATAAACAGAGGCTTGAACAAGAAATCGCTATCTGGACTGAGCTATATCGAGACTCACCTAAGCAGTGAATCTTTTATGTCACAAAGTCGTTAAGGCCAACGCGTGATCATTGCCGATGACAAATCGTATTAAAACGCTTTTTTACTAGTCTAGAGAGTGTGTCTGATGTTGGTTAAGAAAAGATTTCGACTAGCGATCGATGTGGGCGGTACGTTCACGGATTTTGCCGTGATTGACGATGAGTCGGGCGTCGTACGGTTTGGAAAAGTTTTAAGCACTCCT
>CAMBZR010000048.1 GCA_945872285.1 Bordetella parapertussis
TCGCCCGCCTGCATCGCCATTTCGGTCAGGATGCGGCCAGGTGCCACGCAGTTAGCCGTGATGCCAAACGGCCCCATCTCTGAGGCAATCGCGCGTGTCAGCCCGAGCATGCCGGCCTTTGAGGCCATGTAGCTTGGGCCCGCCACCACAGATTTACTGCGCCCAGCTAAAGACGACACGCTGACAATACGGCCAAAGCCTTGTGCTTTCATATCTGGCAAAAACAACTGCGTGATCTGCATGACTGTCGTCAGATTCACCAGCAGCACCTTCGACCACTCTTCGATCGTTAAGTCAAGAATGCCATTGGACAAACCATCGACCCGCTTAGGCGAGATCCCCGCGTTATTCACCAAAATAGACACCGTACCAAAGCGCTCTTTGATCTGCGCGTGTAAGCGTTTCATAAAGGCCATGTCAGTCACATCGGCTTGAAACGCTAGCGCTTGATCATCGGTGATACCAAGCTGTTCAAGATCGATCGGCAAGCGATCCACTATCACGACAAACCGACCAGCAGCAATCAACGCTTGGCTGGCGCCTAAACCAATGCCTTTTGCCGCACCCGTCACTAAGGCTATTTTCTTGTTCATGCTTCTAAAGCCGCCGTATAAGCTGTGATGGGGGGGAAGGCGTTTTCGTCAGTCATCACTTCAATCAGAGTCGTGACATCGCTCGCGCGTGCAGCGTCAAGCGCTTGATTCAATTGCTCGGGGTCTGTGACCCGGATACCGTTGCAGCCACAGTTGCGCGCGATCGCAGCGTGATCAACCGGATAAAAATCGACCGCACTGGTGTGGGCACCAAACCTAACGTTTTCGGCATGTTTTTGATAGCCCAAAATTCCATTATTTAAAACAATGAGTGTCACCTTCAAGCCCATACGACGTGCCGTTTCAAGCTCTGACCAGACGTGTCCAAAACCGCCATCACCCGCTAGACAATAGACCTCTGACTGGGGCCGAGCAACTTTGGCACCCAGCGCCATCGGAAAGCCCCAGCCCAGCCCAGCCAACCCGCGTGGCGTAATAAAGCGCATACCGCTTTTGACTGACGTTAAACAGTTTGAAATCCAGATCGACGAGTAGCTTGCATCCGCCACCATCACCGTATCGCCACTCAAGCGTTTTTGTAGTTCGTGCATGACGCGCTCTGGACGAATCGGCGATTGTGCTGACAAACGAACCGGCGCGGATTCTTTTAAATAGATATCACGCGCAGCTTGAATACTGACCTCGAGTGCGGGTCGCTGAGCGCGACGTTTTGATAAATCAAGTTTGCCAAGCGCCTGGGCTAAGGCATCGAGTGTCAGCCCTGCATCGCCCACCAAACGGGTTGCCTCGTAGTTGCGGCCCACTTCAGTGCCATCGATGTCCAGATGAATGTAATGCGCATTTTTTGGATATAACTGCCACGAATCCGTGCCGTTTTGATTAGTACGGTTGCCCACCAACAGAATCACATCGGCTTCGGTGACCAACTTGCGCTGATAGCGCGTAGCACCGTTAGGCCCCATAAAATAGCCGACCACACCTACGGCAAGCGGGTGCTGCTCATCAACCGTACCTTTGCCCATCACGGTGGTGGCCACCGGCAAATGTCCCTCGTCCATCAAACGCGTGAGCGCAGCGTGAGCGTGCGACAGGTGCACGCCGCCGCCCGCAATCACTAGAGGGCGTTGCGCGTTTGCCAAGAGTTCGGCGGCGTTGCGCACAGCGTCGGGCGAGGCAACCGTTGGATCTAAGGGATATTGCCCCAGACAAGCAGTGCGCGTTGACGCCACGGCGGGTTCGGTTAAGACGTCGCTGGGAAACAGCAGCACGACGGGACCGGGCCGACCCGAGCAGGCCATCGTGAAAGCCTGATCAATATAGTCGTCCACACGGCTGGGTTCATTCACGCGACGCACCCACTTTGAGACAGCACCGAGCATACCCAGATGATCCAGGTCTTGAAAGGCGTTTTTATCGGTTTGCAGGCGACTCACATCTTGCACCAAGGCAATCACCGGGATTGACGCTTTGAGCGCCTCGGCAAGCGGCGCGATCAACAGCGCTGCTGCTGGGCCATTTTGCGCCGTCACAATGCCGGGCTTGCCGGTCAGCCGTGCGTACGCATCTGCCATATAGCCACCGGCGTTTTCAGTGCGATACACAATCTGCTTGATACCACCCTCTTCGGCTGATAGCTGAAACATAGTGGGTAAGCTTTGACCGAAGGTGCACTGAACACCGTGACGCTTGAGCGCACGCACGATTGCGTGGCCGACAGAGTTGTAGATGTTTAGCCCGGTGACAGTCAAAGGCGTGGGAATAGGTTTAGCGATATTCAAAAGAGCTCCTGACTCAGATTAATTCTTCGAACTTGCGTTGTCTCACACTGTATTTGTTGTGTGTTCTTTTGACTTTGGATACTTTTTTGTTTCAGCTACTTTATACGATACTTTAGCTAGTTTGACAGTAACCGCTGACAGGCCTCGAAGACCTGCGCAGGTGTCACATTCTTGATTTCGGTCGTACCGTCGCTTGGCACCACATCCAGACTGGTCTCACGCGTCCAAAACCACTCGCGATTACTTTGATGAAACACACCCACGTAGGGCACACCTGAAAACTGGGCCAAATGCGAAGGACCGCAATCATTTGCCACCACGACTTTTGCGCTTAGCACCGCTGTTGCAATGTCGTTAAGTGGACGAGCCATCAAATAAACAAAATCGGTACGCTCAAGGCTTTGCAACCAACGATATTGCTCGGCTTCTTCGGGGCCGAGCACGAAACAGAATGTAGACTGCAATGGCAACGCTGGTTTTAAAAGGTCGGCGAGTGCGACATAGTGCTGTATGGGCCAGCGCTTAAAGTCACCGGCGCCCCCGCCTGGCATGAGCACGACCTCTGCTGCGCTTGTCTCAGCGCCAGTGGCAAGCGCCTGCACGCACTTGCGGGCCGCTTGCGCCGGATCAAAATCTTTAAAGGCGGCCAATAACCGCAGATTCGCCAACCCCATATATTGAGAAAAATCTTTGCGGTACGCGTGCGTCCACACTACATCGGTCACTCTTCGATTTTTAAAACCAAGACGATAGCGAGGACGCTTAAGCATAGCGGCGATGCCGTACTTGTCGCTCGCAAAGTGCAAAGCAATGACAAGGTCTGCGTCACCGTCCATGGCCCGATACACTTCGGTCAACGTATCGGCCTGCGTAAAGGCGTCGACCCAGGGCAATATTAAGTAATGTTTGCCCACCGCATCTTGCGCCACCACCCTCAAATGACAGTGCGGCCAAAATTGTTTAATTTGATACAGCAGTGGATAAGAAACAATTTGTGTTCCTAAAAACTGCATACTTCGAATAAAAACAATAACTTTTTTCACAACAAGGCTAAGCTAGACCGAGCTTTTAAATGAGAATAATTGCTATTTGAGATAGTAACAGTAGTTTTACGTACACACTTAGTTTGTGTCTCACCCAGTCACACCTGCCTTGAGCTAAGTCAAGCAATACGATTTAATCAACCCATGACAGCCAATCATCCCGCCTCACAATTACTTAAAACGCTCTGGTCTGCTGCCCAAGGCGACGAAAGCGAACTTGGGCGAGTACGCTTTGTTGGCGAGGGCGAGCTACCTTCGGCCTTCGCAGTCACCGATTTAGCCGCGGCTTCGATGGGGGCGACCGGCCTCGCCCTGTGCTCGCTGCTTGGGGCAAACACTCAAGCAAACGTCACGGTTGATCGCCGCCTTGCCTCATTTTGGTTTGCACAATCTTTGCGCCCGCAAGGCTGGCGGATAGAAAATGCCGAAGACTTTGTGATGGGCGATTACCCAGCGGTCGATGGTTGGATCAGGCTGCACACCAACGCCCCACACCACCGGGCCGCAGCCTTGCGCGCGCTCGGTCTGACGGCGCCCACTGCACGCGCGGATGTGGCGCAAGCAGTGGCTACCTGGCGCGCCGACGCCCTTGAAGCAGCGGTCTTAGCTGAAGGCGGCTGCGCGGCGACGATGCGGTCTTGGCAAGACTGGCAGGCACATGCACAGGGACAGGCGGTGTTAAGCGAACCCCTGCTCGACTGGCAACCGGGCCTGCTGATGGCACAGCCAACATGGGCGTTAAACCCCGCACGCCCATTGCAAGGGCTCAAAGTCCTTGATATGACCCGCGTACTAGCAGGGCCGTCTGCCACCCGGCTGTTAGCCGGTCTGGGCGCCGAGGTCTTGCGGCTTGACCCGCCCTGGTGGGATGAACCCACGCTTGCCCCAGAAATGACGCTGGGCAAGCGTTGTGCGCGACTTGACTTGCGCGAACCCGATCAACGCGAACGCTGGAGCGCCTTGCTGGGTGAGACCGACGTATTCGTACACGGCTATCGCAGCGATGCGCTATCGGCACTTGGGCTGGGGGCTGAACAACGGCAAGCCCTAAGGCCTGGTTTGGTTGATGTCTCGTTAGATGCCTATGGTTTTACCGGCCCCTGGCGACACCGCCGCGGCTTTGACAGCCTGGTGCAAATGAGCATGGGCATCGCGCACGCAGGACAACAGTTGGCCGCAAGTGACAAACCTAAGCCGTTACCGGTACAGGCCCTTGATCACGCCACCGGTTACCTCTTGGCCACCGCTGCCTTGCGCGGACTGCACACGCGCCTGAGTACCGGCCGCGGCAGTATTGTTCGCGCGTCGCTGGCACGCACCGGCGCCCTGCTGATGCAAACATTAAACACCAGCGGCGAGCCCAAGCAGCCCCTGGCACCCGAAACGCCTGCAGACCTTGCCAGCACCCACGAACAAACCTTCTGGGGTCCTGCCTGCAGGGTTCGCTGGCCTCTTCACGTCGCCGGCGTAGACGTACGCTGGGAGATACCGGCCGGACCACTTGGCAGCAGCCAGGCCGCTTGGCGCCGTTAACGCGTTGGGCGCTTGAGACGCCGCTCTAAGACGAAAAATCCAACTTGCAGCAGCAGCGCTAAAGCCGCTGACGGAATTGCACCTGCCAATAAAAGTGAAGTGTTATTTAGAGCCAAGCCTTGCGCGATACGCTCGCCAAAGCCCCCCGCCCCGACAAACGCCGCGATCGTTGCGGTGCCAACGCTCACAACGGCCGCGACTTTAACGCCGCTTAAAATCATCGGACGCGCAAGAGGCAGTTCAATCAGCCAGAGCCGATCGCGGTCGCTCAAACCAAGCGCCGTGGCGGCTTGTCGCAGCGACGCAGAGATCTCACTGAGCCCCGTATAGGTACTTTGTACGATGGGTAACAAGGCATACAAAAATAGTGCCACGATGGCAGGTATGGTACCGATCATCCCAAACAAAGAAATTAAAAAGGCGAGCAACGCTAAAGACGGAATCGTTTGAATGACCCCCGTGAGCGACAAGACCACTTGCCCGGTGCGCGGCCGATAAAAGCAAACAACACCTAAAGGCAGCCCGACCAGCAGCGCCAGAAGCAACGACAGCACCACTAAAAAAACGTGTTGCGCCGCTAGGCGCCAAAAATCCACACCAAAAAGCGCACTGAAAAATGACTGCTTAGAAACTAAACGTTGCCCATCTTGTACGCTTGCCGTACTCGTGGCCTCACTAGATTGAGCACGCTGTGTCAGCAAAAACTGCTGCGCTACCGCTGCAAACGTTTGGCCTTCAAGCTCAACCTGGGTGTTGAGCTCAAGCATGGCTTGCTGAGAAATCTTATTTTGCAACGCTAAGATGATTTTCCAGGACTCTGGAAACTTAGTCGGCACGTCTGCGCGAACCAACAATAGCGCTTCATAAGTTGGAAAAAATTGCCGGTCATCAAGCAACACCGTTAAACCGTAACGCTTTAGTTTTGAATCGGTACCATAGGCATCCACCACATCGATCTGTTTTGCTGCAATTGCCTCGTAGGCGAGCCCGTGATCCAGTCCGCGCGGTGAAAGTCGGCCAAGCTGATAAGCGGCTGACAGGCCTTTCCAGCCGTCACTGCGGCCAATAAACTCGTGCGACAAGCCCGGCACCAGATGCGGGTGTTTAGCCAAATCTGAAATCGTTTTGATTTGCAGCTGCTCGGCTAACTCCCGCCGCATCGCCAGCACATAAGAATTATCAAACCCAAGCAACACCGCAGCCTGGAGTCCAAGCGGCAACAGTCGCTCGTTGATCTGCGCCAGCGAAAGCGCCTGCTCGGTTTTTAAAATCTCTCGGGTGATTGTGCCGGTATATTCAGGATATAAATCGATTTCGCCGCTGGTTAACGCCGACAACAAAATTCCCGTATTCCCCAAGCCCGCTTTGAGGCGAACACGATCGTGACCGCCAGCGGTGACTGCCTGGCTGACGATCTCTCCAAGAATATATGATTCAGTAAAGCGCTTAGAGCCGACAATCAGAGGCTCGGCGAACGCAGACTGCGCGAGAGCCACGCACAGGCAGTACGACAGCCCGACCAGCCAGCCGCTTAGCCTGAACACTAGCTGACGATCAAGCGAGTGGTCTGTGCCTCGCTAACGTGACCCACCACTGCGGCATCATGAAAGCCGTGTCGCTTAAATACTGCTAACACCTCGGGCACGGTCTCGGGCGAACAGCAGACCAATAGGCCACCGCTCGTTTGCGGATCAGACAAAAGCGTTTGACATTCTGGGGGTAAAGCAGCGCCAAGTGTGATCTCGCTGCCATAGCCTTCCCAGTTGCGGCCCGACGCGCCCGTCACCATACCCTGCTGAATCAGGGCCGTGACGTTGGGTAACAAAGGCACCTGAGCCCAGTTCAGTTGCACAGTTAACTTTGCGCCACGCGCGATTTCTAGCGCATGACCAGCCAAGCCAAAGCCCGTGACATCGGTCAAGGCATGCACGCCCGACAACTCAGCTAGCTCGGGGCCCGGCGTGTTGAGCTTAGTTGCGTTCGAGAGCATCGCTTCGTAGCCCGCTGCGTCAAGCGCCTCTTTTTTAAGCGCGGCCGACAAAATCCCCACCCCAATTGATTTGCCCAAGACCATGACGTCGCCCTTGCGCGCACCATCATTACGCTTAACGCGATCAGGGTGAATTAAGCCGAGCACGACCAAACCATAAATCGGTTCGACCGAGTCGATCGTGTGGCCGCCTGCGATGGGAATACCGGCAATATTACAAACCGAGGCACCCCCCGCAAGAATTTTGCCGATTGTGTCGGTGGACAACACATTAATCGGCATCCCCACCAAGGCTAGAGCCAGGATCGGCTTGCCACCCATCGCGTAGACATCGCTGATCGCGTTCGTCGCCGCAATCCGTCCGAAATCATACGGATCATCAACGATTGGCATGAAAAAATCGGTCGTCGCGATCAAGGCCTGTTCATCATTAATTTTATAAACCGCCGCATCATCGGCCGTTGCGATGCCCACCATCAACTCTTTTGGGATAGGCATTTGCAAAGTGCCTTTTAAGATCTCAGACAACACCGCCGGGGCGATTTTGCAACCACAACCCCCACCATGCGAGAGCGAAGTCAAACGGGGTTCAGAAGCATTCATGAGGATCCTCAGGCATAAAAGACGACAACGCGTCTGGGTTTAAAGCGTCGCCCTAAAGAAGGGGCGTTACGCCAAAAAGCGTATTTTTAATGATTGTAATCAATCCGCTGCGCTCGTGCGTCGGTTCGAACAAGGGCGCACGGAGGGCGCATTGTTTTTGCAAGCTCAGCGCGAAGCTCGGTTCATTTTTAAATTTCAACAGAAGGGTTGCCAAACCCTGCGCGTCACCCACCTCAAACAAACCGGCATAGTCATCACCCAGCATTCCAATATTGCCCGCGATACGCGAGGCAATCACGGGAACGCCGCTGCAGATGGCCTCCATGAGCACATGGGCGCCGCCTTCCATGATGCTGGTATGCACCAGCACATGTGCGCGTTGTATCTCACGACGCGTCGCGGCGTGGCTCAACGCACCGATAAACTGGTACTGAGGGTAATGTGCCGCAGTTTGCCGTGCCCACTGCGCCAATTGCAAATCATGCTCACCACCGATATGTCTAAAGTGGATGTCGGGATGGGCTGCGAGTAACGCGGCCGCTTCAAACAAGGTCTGAGGCGCTTTTTCAGGACGCAAGTGGCCAACCATGACCGCACGCACGCGACCGATAGCTTTGGGTAGGGTGACGCGTGGAGTAGTCGACTGCAACAGCACCGTGGTCTTTTTACGCAGCGGCGCAGCCAACTCAGCGAGCCCGGTCGCTTGCAACACAACTAAACGGGCCGCCCATTGAAGCGACTGCTGCGCCTGCGCGTCTTGCTTGATATCTCGATATAAATCGGTACCTGTCAGCACGACTATCAAGCCGTTTGAACCGCGCGCGGCAAACCAGGCTGCGATGGAAGCATAACTGCGTCTTGCGTGCAGAGCGATCAGGACAGCGTCGGACTCGGCGCCGTCCCACTCGCTGACCAGACGCACGCGAAACTGCCCCACTAGCATTTGTCTGTATCGTTTAGCTGTTTGCCAGTTACCGTTATTGGCGCTTGCCAGCGCCGGACTTACAATGACGACGATTTGCAACTTTGGCTGGGGCTTGGGCTTAGTGGATTGGCTCATGTCAGTTTTCGGCAAATAACTTTTAGGGCAAGAACAGGCAATGCGTCAGGCAAATATCCAAACGCTAACAGTAGCACTTCAAGAGCTTCGAGAGCACACCCTTAGCGCTTTTGTTTGTTACCAACGCGCCGACAAACTCTTGATTCCTTTAGCCACCGGACTCAACCCCCCGCTTTGGGAGCTCGGTCATGTCGCCTGGTTTCAAGAATACTGGATCGCGCGTAACCAACAACGTCGCTTTGGGCTGGCGCTTGACTTGACCCACGCGCGACTGCCATCGGCACTGACAACGGCCGACCTTTGGTTTGACAGCGCCAAAGTCCCTCACCCAACCCGTTGGCATCAAGCGCTGCCTACTCAAGAGCAGTGCCTGCAGTACGCCGAGCAAACCTTGACACAAACGCTTGAGCTTTTGCAGCAAGAAACCAATGATAGCCCCGCACTCTATTTTTATTGGCTCGTGTTACAGCACGAAGCGATGCATCTTGAGGCGAGTGCCTACATGGCACAAGCACTTGAAGTGGCCTTTGATACCCCGTGGCGGCACCTTGCAAAGCGTCAGACAAATCAACCCCCGTTACCCGAACGCGTGCGTCTGCCCGCACAAACCTGGACACTAGGTTCTGGTCACCTGCAGTTTTGCTTTGATAACGAACTCAGCGTGCAACGCTTCGACCTTCACGCCTTTGAGATTGCCTTGCAACCCGTGAACTGGCGACAATACCTGGCCTTTATTGCAGCAACCGGCTACCGTCTGCCACCGTATCTCCGAGCCGCGGGCTCTGGCTTTGAGACACAAGACTTTGGCTGCTGGCGACCCGTCGCGATGTCTGATGTCGCAGTTCATCTGTCATGGGATGACGCGCAGGCCTACTGCGCGTGGGCAAAGTGCCGCTTACCGACAGAGGCCGAGTGGGATTGCGCCGCAAAAACTTTACAAGATTTTGAGTGGGGAGACGTCTGGGAATGGACGCAAGATACGTTTGCGCCTTTCGAGGGCTTTGTGTCACATCCCTATTCTGAATACTCGGCTCCGTGGTTTGGCTCAAGAAAGGTCCTGCGTGGCGCCGCACAGTTAACCCATCCGGTTGTACGCCACTTAAATTATCGCAATTTTTTTACGCCTGAGCGCTGCGATATCTATGCAGGGTTTAGAACCTGCACTCTTTAAACGCCAATCGCACGCGCTAACTGGCCCAGAAGACCGCATACTGCCCCTGTTGGTCTGTCCAGTGCTGAGTCTGAGAAAAGCCTGCTTTGAGTAAGTGTTTGGTGAACTTGTCTGGTGTCCACTTATACGAGTTTTCAGTGTGGATTGATTCGTCGGCCTCAAACACACGCTGCTGCTCGGGCCAACTTACAGTCAGCTTCTGCCGCGCGTGCAGGTGCATTTCAATGCGTGATTCTTGGATATTAAAGCGTGCGCTGTGGCGCCAATCACGCACATCAAAATCCGAGCCTAGTAACTCATTAATATGCCTGAGTGCGTTCAAATTGAAAGCCGCTGTCACACCCAAATCGTCGTCATAGGCGCGTTCAAGCACGCTGTGGTCTTTGACCAGATCAATACCGATCAGCAGCCCCGAGCCGGACTGGCCTTGTGCGCATAGCGCTGCAATTCGCTGCAAAAAACTCAACGCTTCGTCAGGACTAAAGTTACCTAAACTCGAACCAGGATAAAACGCCAGCACGGGCTTGGCCGATACCTGCTGCTGCAGCGCCAAAGGAAACTCAAGGGTCTTAGAAAAATCCATCCCAACGCCAATCATGGGAATCTGGGGGTGCTCATATTGCAACCGTGCAAGCGCGCCTCGCAAATAGTCTAAAGAAATATCGATCGCAACATAGACGCCCGGCACCGTGTGTGCAAACAAACGAGCGGCTTTTTGGCAGCTGCCTGCGCCAAGATCTACCCAAAAGGCCTGAGCGGGAAGCCGCGCGTGAATCGCTTGGGCCTGATCTGCAAAAATCGTTGCTTCGGTGCGGGTGGGATAGTATTCGGGCAAACAGGTGATTGCCTCAAAAAGCGAAGAACCCAGAGCGTTATAAAAATACTTTGGTGAACAAGCGGCCTGCGCGCTGAGTAATCCTTGAGACAGTTCTTGCGCCACCGCCTGTTGGTTCACTTCAAACGTATTAAAAAATGAAGGTTTTAAAGCCAGCATTGGGGTTTCTCGGGTCAGATAAGATTGAAACTAGTAACATCATACCGATGTCATTGGCTTGGATCTGGGCAAAATAATGAAATTTTTAGAAAAATGTATCGCTGTCTGGAGCGCCGTATGCACTCGTGCTGGCGTCTTGCGAACAGTATTTTTGGGTGTTGCGGCAATCTTGTTATCTTTTGGCGCGCTCAGCGCTGCGCTGGCCCAACCCATGTTCAAAGTCACGGCAATTCCTGACGAATCACCGACCGAGCTGGCTCGCAAAGCTGACCCCTTGATCAAATACCTTGAAAAAGTCTTAGGGGTCAAGGTGCAATATATTCCGGTCTCTGATTATGCAGCCTCGGTTGAAGCGCTGGTGAATCAACAGGTCGATATGGCCTGGTTCGGCGGCTTTACCTTTGTTCAAGCCAACATTCGTTCGGGTGGCAAAGTTATTCCCTTGGTGCAACGCGAAGAAGACACCAAATTTCAATCAGTCTTCATCACCGCCTCGCCAGACATCAAAACGCTTAAAGACTTAAAAGGCAAGACGCTGAGTTTTGGTTCGCCTTCAAGCACCTCTGGGCATTTGATGCCACGCAGCTTTTTAATCGCCGCTGGAGTCAATCCTGATAACGACTTAAAGCGCGTTGCATTTTCGGGCGCGCATGACGCCACCATCGCCGCAGTCGCTTCCGGCAAAGTTGATGCGGGTGCTTTAAACATTTCGGTCTGGGAAAAATTCGTCGCCGACAAGAAAGTAGACACTACCAAGGTGAAAGCGTTTTACACCACACCGACTTACTTTGATTACAACTGGACCGTACACAGTGCAATGCCTGAGGCAAAGCGTAAATTATTGACCGAAGCTTTTTTAGCGTTGACCCCCGACACCCCAGAGGGCAAAGAGATTCTGTCTTTACAGCGCGCCACAAAGTTTGTGCCGACCAAGACCGAAAACTATAAAGACATCGAGGCCGCAGCCGCCAACGCGGGTCTGCTAAAGTAGGCTGAGGTCTGCCTCAGCCACACAGCCAAACCAAAAGATGAAAATAAGCCTCGAGCGTGTCTCGGTTCGTTATCCTTCGGCCAGCGCGCGCGGCACTGAAGTGCTCAGTGCCGTGTCACTGACAATTCTAGCTGGCGAAAAGCTTGCGATCATCGGTCCGTCGGGCGCAGGTAAAACCTCGTTGCTGCACGTGTTGGCGTGCGCGCAACGACCAAACGACGGGCACTTACTGCTAAACGAGCAAGACCCGTGGAGTTTAAGCAATACGGCGCTCAGGCAGTTGCGTGGCCAGCTTTTTTTAGCGCCACAAATCGCGCCGCTTGTGCCGCGTCAGCGGGTTGTGACGTCAGTCTTAGCAGGGCTCCTACCGCAACTCAGTTTTTGGCAAAGCTTCCGACAACTGCTTTATCCCACCAACATGCAAGGTGCACATGACGCACTCACTCGCTTTGACCTTGCCGAGAAATTATTCGAACGAGTGGATCGTTTATCGGGTGGTGAACGCCAACGTGTGGGTTTGGCCCGTGCCTTGATTTCAAATGCCAAACTGTTACTGATCGACGAACCACTTTCTGCGCTTGATCCGCAACGCGGCGAACAAGCCCTGACTGTCCTATGCCAGGCAAGCCAAGACAGCGAGGCAACGCTGATCGCTACGCTACACCACGTAGAAATGGCCTTAAAATTTTTTCCGCGCATCATTGGCCTGGCGCAAGGACGCATTCAATTTGATCTTCCGGTCGCACAAGTGACTCCCGCGCTTTTGACAGAGCTTTATAGCCATCAACAGAACGTCGAACCGGCCTATGACGCAGAACAAACTGCTGGCACACGCGTGACGCGCCCTGCCTTTGCGCCGGTTTGTCGCTAAGCCGCGACCGACACCACAGACACGCCACCCTGATGACGCCCGCTTCTGAGCCCACCGTTGCCGTAGCACAAAGGCTACGCGATCCCGCGTGGCCGCGTCGCGTCTCAGGCGCAATCGTCGCGCTGCTAATTTTATGGCCAATGCTTGAATGGACGGAGTTCAGGCCCTGGGTCCTTTGGGATAAAGAAAGTCTGAAGCAAACTGGAAATTTTCTGACGAGTTTTTTTCCGCCCAATGTTTCGACCGACTTTTTAGTTCAAGTTGCGCACGAAACCTGGCGCACCATTGCGATGGCAACCGTAGGCATCACACTCGCGATTTTTTTAGCGGTGCCGTTCGCACTAATCGCAGTGAGGGTGCTTTCACTGTCGGGCCTCTCGGGACGGATGCAGCGCTTACCGATGGCCCTGCGCGAAGTGGTGCGAGCACTTCTCATCATTCTGCGCAGTGTTCCTGAATTGATTTGGGCCTTAATCTTTGTACGAGTCGTTGGTTTAGGTCCAACCTCAGGCGTGCTGGCGATTGCACTGACTTACGCCGGTATGCTAGGCAAAGTCTACGCAGAAATTCTCGAAAGCGGCGATCCAAGCAACTCACAAGCGTTGATGCGCAACGGCGCCGGTCGCTTACAAACCTTGTTCTATGCTTTATTGCCTCAAAATGCCGATGAACTGACTAGCTACACGATTTATCGTTGGGAATGCGCCATACGCTCATCCGCCGTTTTGGGGTTTGTTGGCGCAGGTGGCCTGGGGCAAATGATGGACGCCTCCTTAAAAATGTTTAATGGCTCTGAGGTCTTTACCCTCTTGATTGTATTTTTGTTGCTAGTGTGGTGTTCTGATATGGTCAGTGCCTGGTTGAGAAAATTTTTATCATGACAGCGAGCCGAGGCCCTTCCCCACGTCCGCCGCGCGTCGCCCAACAATCGGTGCTTGATTTGAGTCTCGCGACACGCACCGGCATTAGACCGAAGGCTATTTTTTTTCTGATGATCTGTTGTGCGTTGATCATCTCCAGCTTTGCCAGCCTCGACCTACAATTCGCAGCCTTTTTTGACCCCGGCACCTTACGCAAAATGTGGCTGTTTATTGCAGAACTCATCCAGCCAAACTGGACGGGTGCGTTTTGGCTAAAGCTGTTTCCTGCTGCGCTCGAAACACTTGCCATGTCGGCCTTAGGCACACTGCTCGCACTTGTGCTGGGACTCGCCCTTGCGATTCCGGCGAGCAAGCGAACCCCTGGGCGCTTTAGTCTGATTCGTTCAAGCGCACGATGGGTACTGAGCGCATTGCGTAGTGTTCCAGAACTCATGTGGGCGGCGTTATTATTGATCTCTGCAGGCTTAGGCCCCTTTTCTGGCACCCTGGCGCTTGCACTGCACACGACTGGCGTATTGGGCCGTATGTTTGCCGAGGCGCTTGAAAACACCCCCAAAGACAACGAGTTCGCCCTAAGCGTGCGCGGCATTAGTCGCAGCAAAATTTTCTTTTTTGTACAAATCCCGCAGATCGCGCCGCAACTTGTAAGCTACACCCTGTATCGCTGGGAAAACAACATTCGCGCCGCGACAGTGCTAGGGATTGTTGGCGCCGGCGGACTTGGCCAAATGCTGTCGTATTACCTGAGTTTGTTTAAGATGCCAGAAACCAGTTCGATTTTGCTCGTGATGATTGGAATGGTCTTGCTGGTAGATATGCTCAGCGCCAAAATTCGGCGAACGCTCGCGTGAGTGGTCGTCTTAGCTCACCTTTCGTCAATCGCACCACCTATGTACCGACCATCCACCCACAAGCCCTGTTGGCAAAGTGCGTGCACCACCTTGGCTGTGAGTGCCCCGACCGAGGCGGCAGCGGTTGAGAGCGGGATGTGGCGCGAGCGGCACAGTGCCACCACTCGCAGCACTTGGGGGGCACGAATTGGCAAGGCGACCAAGGCCCCGTTATCAAGCTCGGCTTTTAAAGGCATGACGGGCAAGATGGTGCACCCCAGGCCCGCGAGCAACGAGGTGCGCAAAATGCTGATTGAACTGATATCCGCCACCACGTTCGGAGCGAGCAAGCCCGCCTGAGCGGCCTGCTGCTCGATCAGAGGCCGCACACCGTGTGGTTGCGCTGGCAAAATCAGCGGCTTAGCCAAGGCATCACGAAACGAAATGCTTGGCTTACGCGGTGCGTCGACTTTAGACTCTGGGCGATAGATCAGCGACATCTTCTCAGACACCAAGGGCTCTGCAATAAAGTCGTCAAGCGTGCCATCATCAAATAAGATCGCCATATGCAGCGAGCCCGCCAGCAGTTGACGCGTTAAGTTGCCCGTCAACTCTTCTGTCAGTTCAAGCTGAACGTTGGGTAGCTCTTGGCGAACGGCTTTCAATAAAGGTAAGGCCAGCGCATGCGAAGCACTATGCGGTATACCAAACACGACTTTACCCGCAGGCGAATCGGTCAGCCCAGCCACGCTTGAGGCAGCGTCTTCGACCTGCCGCAAAATCGAAGTCGCATAGGTGTGAAACACCGTACCCGCCTCAGTCAACTCTACCCCGCGACGCGACCGCACAAATAGTTGCGCACCCAGCTCGTCTTCAAGCTGTGCCAACTGATGGCTGAGCGCAGACTGCGCCACGTAGACTTTGCCAGCCGCCTTTGAAAACGTGCCGTGCTCGGCGATGGCTAAAAAATAGCGAAGTTGTCTGAGTTCCATTTACGAGCCCCAAGCAAACAGCTAAACAAACGATTAAAGAATCGACAAGCGATCGAAGGTAATATCTTATAAACAGATAGATATATCTATAAATAATATTATACAGATAGATTGAATAACGCTTTAATGACT
Organism: Bordetella parapertussis; assembly: GCA_945872285.1. Lineage (GTDB taxonomy): Bacteria > Pseudomonadota > Gammaproteobacteria > Burkholderiales > Burkholderiaceae_B > Zwartia > Zwartia parapertussis_D. Next base: position 15,424 of record CAMBZR010000048.1, read on the forward strand.
ACACAAGTCGTGAATAAGCAGCCTCAGGTTACCGCCCAAGGCCATGCACCACAGCAGCACAGTGCGCTTAATTCAGATTGATTCTTCTTACCCGAAGATGAGAACCCAGCGCTGATCGATTGGCCAATCGATCAGTGGTTTGGATCGATGTAACGCCCTTTCCAGGGGATCACGTGCCTCACGCCACCCTTAGGAAACTCTGTATCACCCAAGCGCCGTGGGATCAAATGCACATGGCAATGCCAGACCGATTGCCCAGCGATTTCGCCGCAGTTCATGCCAACGTTATAGCCGCCGATCGTTGGATCAAGGCCATCAATCACGTTTTTTTGCGAATGAATTAAAGCGTGCATTGCTAGGGCTTCGTCTGGCGTAACGCCAAAATAATCTAGCGTGTGACGTTTTGGAATAATCAACGTATGGAAAGGCGTAACCGGATACGCATCACGCGTTGCGTAGGCGAGATCATTTTCTTCAACGATCCGCGCGCGATCACTAACCTGTGCTTCGCAGAATAAGCAAACGTCTTTCATCAGAACGTGTATGCCGCTTCCATTTCACGCCTGATCTTGAACGCGGCCGTGTTGGGGTCCATCTGTACGTCATCCCAACACAAGCTCTGCCCTTTTGCAACAGCGCGCACCACCTTGACACTGTGGGCCATCCCAAGCGGCAAGCCGCCCATACGCTTAGAAGTCGAGGCCGGCAATAACTTACCCCAAACGGTATAACCACCTTCGCCATCGAGCATATCGCCAGGCTTTAAGTCGCGCTTAGCAGTGGCCACCACATCGGCGTTCCAGCTGTTGGCAACACCAGTGGCTTCGCCACGCAAGGCTACGCTTGCAACGCTCATACCAACCTCAAGTCCAATCAAATGCCAACGCTTGTACAACGTGAAATAACGCCCGGTTGAGTCGGTGTGTGCGTTGTACTCTTCAAAACAATTCTTGATATAGTCGGTTTCGGCTTCGACTGTAACCCAGACCCCCATGCGAATATCATACGGGATCACACGGCCGTCTTTTTCGAGACTAGAAATCACTTCAACCATGCCTTTGCGCTCGAGCACACCACCTTCGCTGATGGGCCTCGTCACAAACGGGATATCTTCAACACTGGCAGGTGGATAGAGCAACCCATTCGAGGGCACACCCAAGCCCGTTGCATTTGAAACGGCTGTGCTTTCAATCGATGGCTTAGAGCCATCTAAAAAGCTATTGAACATTTTTGGATTTAAACCACCACGCTCAGCTTGCTCGGGGGTCAAGCCATAAAAGCCCCATACAGTCTCGGGCGTCGATTCAGAAAAATGCGGCAACCATTTGTGACCACGGCCTGCGGCCACGACCGGAAAGCCACAGGTACGTGCCCAGTCGACCAAATCACAGATCAAAGCGGGTTGGTCACCAAAAGCCAGCGAATACACCACACCCGCCGCCAAGGCGCGTGAGCCCAGCAACGGGCCACAGAACGCATCTGCTTCAACCGTCACATTCACCACGTGTTTTTTATACGCAAACGCTTCAAGGATATGGTCAACTGCATGCATCGGTGAGCCCGTGCATTCGACCACCACATCCACCGAGGGATGACGCACCAAGGCTTGCCAGTCGTCAGAAATAAACGTTGTGCCGTTTTTAGCGGCATCATCAAGTGACTTAGCTTGCAGACGCTCGGGCACCCAACCGACGCGCGCCAGATTGGTACGCGCAGCCGTCGGAGACAAATCCGCAATCCCGACCAAATGCACACCCGGTGTGCGCGGGATTTGTGACAGATACATTGAGCCGAATTTTCCGGCTCCGATTAAACCAATGCGAATTGGGCGATTGTCTGCAGCACGTTGTTGTAACTTGGCATACAAACTCACGCGGCCACCTGAAGTTCTTCGAGCGAAGTTTCAAGCGCACTGGCGGGCATCCCTTTGCCCCAAGGTAAGTCGACCGAGTAAGCCTTGGTCAGGCAATCATCGGGCAAACATTCAATCGGTGCGAAGTCGCGATGGGCAATGTATTCGGGCCGTTTGTGACGGCGAATGTGATTTGACACGGCACACAAGCTTAGATAAACCGCGTTGCGGTTCCAGGGCGACAAATTACTGCCCGAGGCATGCACCAAACAGCTATGGAAGAGAATCATTGACCCCGCGGGGCCTGTTGGGCTAACGATGCCACCGTTTTTATCACCTGCGCGAGCCACTAACTGCCTGATTAACGCATTGTCGACCGTCCACAGCGGATAACTTGTCGTGGTGAGATCATGTTTGGCCTCAATCACTCCCTTTTTGTGGCTGCCAGGAATGAACATCAGGGGGCCATTGTAGGGGTTCACGTCATCCAAAAAAATCGCAATGTTCATCGCGCGCTCGGTGGGCATCATGTCGTCATTCAACCACGTACCGTAATCTTGATGCCATTGCCAGACGTCACCCTCAAAGGCCATTTTGCCGTTGATTTTGAACTGATGCATGTAAAGATCTTCGCCAAGCAGCTCCTGAACAGGCTTGATCATGCGAGGATGACGCCCAAGCTTGGCAAAGGGCTCGCTATACATATGCGCCGCAAAGTTTGTACGAACGGCATCACTATCTTTTTCACGTACGTTAAACGCCTCGCGCCGACTGTAAAGCTCTGGCACAGCAGCGTTCAAGGTTTTGGTTTCTTCAGGAGTAAACAAACCCGGAAAAAACAGATAGCCGTCTTTATCAAACTGCGCGAGTTGTGCGGGGGTCAAGTCCATAAGGGGTCTCTCAGTTAGGTTAGGCATCGCATTAACAGTAATATTAGCGGATTCGCGGCTTTTCGCCGCACCCGCCCAGTTCTCCAAGCCCCCCTCAGACACAAGAGCTAAAAAATGACAATGAGTTCCCCCATCCCAGCCACCTTGATCCCGGGCGATGGCATTGGCCCCGAAGTCGTTAAGGCGACGGTGGCGGTACTTGAGGCCCTAGGTGCTCCATTCGTGTGGGACACCCAACTCGCCGGGATGGCCGCGTTTCATATCTGTGGCGACCCAATGCCGCAGGCACTGCTCGATAGCATTCGTAAAAATGGCTTGGCACTGAAAGGGCCACTCACGACTCCAATTGGCGAGGGTTTTCGCTCAGCCAACGTACGCTTACGAGAAACCTTTGGCTTATACGCCAACGTGCGCCCGGCACTCACCATTGTGCCAGGGCGTTTTGAAAAAATCGATATCGTGCTGATTCGCGAAAACCTTGAAGGTTTTTATGTTGCGCACGAGCACTATTTAGCTGTTGGCGACGACCCGCGTGCCGTGGCGTTGTCTTCAGGTGCGAATACTCGTGTCGGCGTGAACCGCATAGCGCGTTACGCGTTTGAATACGCGATTAAACACGGTCGTAAAAAGATCACGATCGTGCACAAAGCGAACGTACTTAAAGTGTTAACGGGCTTATTCTTAGAAGAGGCTCGAAACGTCGCGCGCGACTACGAAGGTCGCGTCGCGGTAGATGACCGCATCGTCGACGCCTGTGCGATGCAATTAGTGCTGAACCCTTGGCAGTTCGATATGCTGTTGTGTACAAACCTGTTTGGCGATATTTTGTCAGACGAACTTGCGGGCTTAGTCGGTGGCTTGGGCTTGGCGCCCGGCGCCAATATCGGCAAAGACGTTGCGATTTTTGAGGCCGTGCATGGCTCAGCGCCTGATATTGCGGGCAAAGGAATCGCGAATCCAATTTCGTTGTTATTAGCCTCTGCACTGATGCTTGACCATGTCGGTCACCACGACCTTGCCCTGCGCTTGCGCATCGCCATTGACCTGACCTTGAATCAAGACAAGGTCAGAACGATGGATTTAGGTGGCGAGGCAACAACGCATGCCTTTACCGAGGCACTGCTTAAACGAGTCCGCAGCTAACCGCGATACAAACCAATAAAATGTCAATACTGATTGACCTGTAGGGAAAACTCGTTCTAGAAAGCAATTTGCACATTACACTTGCATCTGACAACGTAAGATAACAATTGACCCCAAGGAGCCGCAATGTTGCACTTTTCACTTTCAAAACTTACCAAAGTGGCCAGCGTATTGGCTCTGAGCCTGACCAGTATTTTGTCGGCAGGCTCTGCACAGGCACAATCGCAAGACTATCCCAATCGTTCGATTAAATTTTTAGTGCCTTATTCGGCAGGGACCACCACCGATGTTATTGCAAGGCTGTATGCTCAAAAACTAGGCGACCTTTTGGGCCAGACGGTTGTGGTCGACAACAAAGCGGGCGCCGGAGGCAACATCTCGGCTGACGCCACCGCAAAGGCTGCGCCCGACGGCTACACCCTGAGCTTCTCGACCAGCGCCACGCATGCTACGAATCCATCGCTGTACGCCAACATTCCTTTTGATCCGATCAAAGACTTTACCCATATCGCTTTGATGGTGGCCGCCCCCAATATGCTGGCCATCAACCCAAAGATCCCCGCGAACAATATGGCTGAGCTAATCGCCTACGCCAAGGCAAACCCTGGCAAACTTACGTACATCTCGGCCGGCTCAGGCACCTCACCCCACATGGCGGGAGAGCTGTTAAAAACCATGGCGGGTATCGATATCCGCCACATTCCTTACAAAAATATTACGCAAGGCTTTAGCGATTTATTTGCAGGCGAGGTGTCCATGGCGTTTTATCACGTACCCGTCATTTATCCGCATGTGCAGTCTGGCCGTCTGAGGGCACTGGGTATCGCGACGAGTGAACGTAGCCCGATTGCACCCGAGGTGCCACCGATTAGCGACACGGTCAAAGGTTACGATATCCGGCCATGGTGGGGTCTGGCAGGGCCTGCCGGGTTGCCACAGAATGTGGTCGATAAACTCTTTGAAGCGACTATGACGATTTTAAAAGATCCCGCCACACAGAAGCGGTTTATTGATCTCGGTTTGATCATTACGCCCATGAATACGAAAGACTTTAATGCATTCACAGTGACTGAATTAGTGAAGTGGACAAAGATTGTCAAAGACTCAGGGGCCTCGGCAAACTAATCTATGACAATAGTCGCAGCACCTGAAATACTACCAACAACCGTTGTCGGCAGCTACCCCCAACCAGCCTGGCTAGTGGATCATGCCTTGCTGGCGCAAGGTGTGCCCCGCACGCGCCTGCGAGAACTTTGGCGCGTTGCACCCGAGCAGCTTCAAGCTGCCCAAGATGACGCCACACGACTCGCCATACAAGACATGGAACGCGCGGGAATCGACATCATCACCGACGGCGAGATCAGGCGCGAAAGCTATTCAAATCGCTTCGCTAATTCGTTAGACGGCATCGACGACCAAAACCCAGCCATCATTCGCTCACAAAACGGTCTTGAAACGCAGATTCCACGCGTGGTGGCTAAGATCGCCCGGGTGAACTCTGTTGAGGTTGACGACTTCAGGTTTTTGAAAGATCACACTAAGCGACTGACCAAAGTCACGTTGCCTGGTCCATTCACGATGGGTCAGCAGGCAAAAGACGAGTATTACCACGACGAAGAGGCCATGGTGATGGACTTTGCTGCAGCCGTCAACGCCGAAGCTTTGGCCTTACAAGCCGCTGGTGCGGATTTTATTCAGCTCGATGAACCCTGGCTGCGCCACGACCCAGCAGCAGCCAAACGCTATGCAGTAAAAGCGATTAACCGAGCGCTGCAAGGCCTCACAGTGCCAACAGTTGTGCACCTTTGCTTTGGATATGCTGCCGTAGTCAAAGGACAAAAACCAACCGGTTATTCATTTTTGCCGGGGCTGGGCGACTCGATTGCCACGCAGATTTCGATTGAAGCCGCGCAACCCAAACTTGATCTCGGCGTCTTGACGGATTTGGCAGGTAAAAAAATCATGCTTGGTGTCTTGGATTTAGGCGATCCGCACATTGAAACGGCCGAACAAGTGGCGAGTCGTATTCGCGCAGGACTTAAATTCGTCAAGGCAGAACAGCTTATTCCAGCACCCGATTGCGGCATGAAATACCTCCCCCGCAGCGTGGCGTTTGGCAAACTTTGCGCCCTGAGCACTGGCGCACGCCTAGTACGCCAAGAACTAGGCTTGTCTTGAAACCAGCTTCGCTCTCAGGGCTTCGCCTCCGGTGCCTGAGTGACAACAGTATGTGCAGCTGGCCGAACCACCTCGGTGGCCAAACCAAGATACTCAAGTATCTGGACGCACGAAAACGTCAAGTCCAGTTCAAACCGCTTATGTCCATGTCGCGCCGAGCGCGCGTCAGCGTGGTGATTGTTATGCCACCCCTCGCCCACTGCGATTAGAGCGACAAACCAGTTATTACGGCTATCATCCGCGGTGTTGTAGTTGCGGTAGCCCCAGAGATGCGCGGCAGAGTTCACAGACCATGTGATGTGCCACACAACGACGGTACGCGCGAACACGCCCCAAACACAAACACTCGCGCCAAGCTGTAAGGCTTCGTAAAAAGAACCACCGAGGCTTAGCTCGATGAGCACTCCCGTTGCAAAAAACAGTGCCCAGGACCCCAGCACGATAAGGGGATAAAGCGCCGTGGTCTCGAGCCTCTTGTAAAAAGGATCACGCAAAATGTCTTTCGCGTATCGTGAGTAAATCTCAAGGCGTTCAAGGTCAGTATTTTTTACAAACATCCATCCCATATGCCCCCAAAACGGTCCAGCCAAGGGGCTATGAGGATCTTCACGTGAATCAGAATGAACGTGGTGCAGACGATGCACAGCGACCCATCTTGCTGGCGTGTCTTGCATACAACAACAACCTAACACTGCGAACGTGTGTTCGAGCCACTTTGGACAGACCAGCCCTCGATGAGTGAGTACGCGGTGGTAGCAAAGGTTGATGCCCAGGCTGCCAAACACAAACAAGCCCAGCACCAGCGTCCACACACCGGACCAGCTGAACATCCCTGGCCAGAAAACGAGCAGAGCAAGCAAATGATAAGCGATCACCGTCAAGGTGTAGGGCCACTCTATTTTGCGAGAGACCGCCCCAGTGGGCAACAACAAAGATTCGACTATTTTTTTTGACCTACCACCCCGGCCGCGGGCGGCTTGGTCTGTTTCAAACACCACAAGCCAATCAACTGGCTAGTGGCGCGCATTTTGTTCGACTTATTTTGCGAACAGTGCCCTCATATTTGCAAAGGCCTTGAACGCAATAGCATTGCCGGAGGCATCCATAAAAAACATGGTTGACTGCTCACCAGCTTCACCTTTAAGGCGAGTATAGGGCTCAATCACAAACTTTGTACCAATAGCCTTAAGCTTTGTTGCCATGGCTTGCCACTGAGGAGTCGACAACACGGCGCCAAAGTGCCCCACCAGCACCTGATGATCATCGACCGCGCTGGTCTGTTTGTGACCGCATTCATCGGGAGCGAGGTGCGCGACGACTTGGTGTCCTTGACATCCTCCCCGCCCTCAGTCGATGACTGCCGCTTGCGCGGAAAGGACGGGGATTCCTACGGTGCTCAGGCAAAAGCTGCCTGAGTCACTTCGGTGGGTTCCTGTTTCATCGAGTGGTCTGACTGCACCGACTCTCCACGGGCTAACAAGCGGTATCCCCGCTCTAAAATATTGAGCAAGTCGTTGCTGGTGCGTCTTGAAACTATTCAGTGGGGCAATATAGCTGCTGTCACTCAACGTCGCGAAACGGGCGATTCCGACATCAATACCAATTGCCGTTGTAGACGTTGGTAAGGGTTGTTCAAGCTCGCGCTGTGTCTGAACAGAGATGAACCATTTTCCGCCTGACTGACTCACGGTGACGTTACGCACCTGACCCAGTGCCTTGAGGCTGTTGCGGTAGCGTAGCCACCCAAGTTTTGGCAACAAAATACGGTTATTGCTCTGGGCTAAGTGAATCTGTTTTGGCTCAGGATAGCGAAAACTGTCACCACTACCTTTCTTTTTGAAACGTGGAAAGTCAGTGCGTTTTGCAAAAAAACCCTTGAAGGCTTTTTCTAAATCTTTTAGGGCATGTTGCAACGCTTGCGAAGGTGTATCTTTCAGCCATTCCGTCCCCGTTTCACGTTTCCAAATGGGCAGCTTGGCTGCCATGGCTACGTAACCGATGAACTTATCACCGGCCTCGTGATTCTCTTTTTGCAGTGCCAACGCCTTGTTGTAGACGAACCGACACGAGCCAGAAAACCTGCGCATATCGCGCAGTTGGTCGCCATTTGGCATTAATTCGTATTTGTAGGCCTGTAAACGTTTCATACCTTAAATTATATTTGCGCGAGCAAGGTAGATCACCAAATTACCTGTGTAAAAGTTGTATCTGTAAGATACTAATTCTGTGAGTCTTTGCAACAAAAACTGGTTCTTTGTAACAAAATATACGCGTGATGGATTCACAAAAGACATACTGGACGACCTGCGCCCGATACTTGCTAGCGTTTGCACTGATTTCGAGTCAGAGCTAATAGAGTTTGAAGGAGAAGACGATCACGTACACTTGCTGGTGAACTATCCACCTAAAGTGGCCGTGTCAAAACTCGTGAATAGTCTCAAGGGTATTTCTAGCTTGATGATTCGAAAAAAGAATGACCCAAACACCTGTAACAAGCTAGGGGACGGCGCTTTGTGGTCGCCAAGTTATTTTTCAGGAATCTGCGGCAGTGCGCCAATTTCCGTTATTTGCAAGTATATTAAGCAACCGCAAGCGCCACGCTAAATTAAAGGCCAAAGAATGGAAGGCTTCGCCTTCCGCGCTTACATCCCCGCCCTGAACGGCGAGGTTTTACGCGCAAATCATATAAAAAATTAAAGGTGGTCTGCATCATGCTCAAAAAAATCGCTTCTGGTCTGTTAGGTCTGTTGTTTTGCGCAAGTGCAAGTGCAAGTGCAATCGCAGCCGAACCCTTGTTAAACGCACGGGCCACGCAGGCTGCACTCACCGCACCAGCAACCGTCGTCCTCGACATCCGTGATCCGAAATCCTATGCAACGGGTCATATCGCGGGTGCGCTGAATGCTCCATACGGCGTCTGGCGCGGCCCCGAGAGTAACCCTGGCGTGTTACCCTCACTGGAAAACTTAACCAAGCTTGTGCAACGCTTAGGCTTGACACCCGACACGCATGTCATTGTGACTTCATCGGGCAGAGACCCAAGCGACTTTGGTGCGGCCGCGCGCGTGTACTGGACGCTCAAGGTTCTAGGCCTACAAAACTTGTCGGTATTAAACGGCGGTTTAAAAGCCTGGCAGGCGGAGGGATTTAGCCTCGACACCAAGGCGGCGTCGGCTAAAGCAAGCACGTACACGCCAAGTATCAACCAAAATATGATCGCAACACGCGCCGAGGTCGCAAGCAGCGTTCAATCGGGTAAGGCGCAACTGATTGACGCACGCCCCACCGCTTTTTATGAGGGCTCAACACGGCATACTGCTGCCAAGGTTCCGGGTACCTTGAAAGGTGCAGTCAGCGTAGAACATTCAACGTGGTTTGCGCCAAACAGCAGCCTAGTCGTGCCTAACAACGAGGCAAAAAAACTTGCCCTCGCCTCGTCGGTTAAAAGCGATCAAGATGTCATCTCTTTTTGTAATACTGGCCACTGGGCCGCAACGAATTGGTTCGTCTTGTCGGAGCTTGTTGG
>CAMBZR010000049.1 GCA_945872285.1 Bordetella parapertussis
CCTTGGCTGATTATTTTGCTGGCGTGCATTGTCTGAATGATTTGGATCATGCTGCCAGGCGCGCGTTATTAAGTGCCTCGCGTCGCTTGCGTGAAGCCCTCACGGATCATGCCTCGCATACTGAAACCTTGCTGTTAGGTGCCGCAAAAATTGACTTGTCGTTGACACGCGTAGCCTTTGAAGCGCTAGCGCAGTCGTTGGTTGAACGCACGCTAGCCTGTGCGCGGCAAGTGTTGAAAGACGCAGGGCTGACCGTCAAAGACGTGCAGGGTGTCGTGATGGTAGGTGGTGCGACGCGTATGCCAGTTGTACAGGCCGCTGTTCAAACTTTGTTTGGTAAAACGCCGCTGACGGATTTAGATCCGGATCAGGTCGTGGCCTTGGGTGCCGCGTTGCAAGCGAACTTATTGGCGGGTAATCGCAATCCCGGTGAAGATTGGTTGTTGTTGGATGTCACGCCCTTAACCCTTGGTTTAGAAACCATGGGTGGCTTGGTTGAGCACATCATCCCGCGTAACAGTACGATTCCGGTCGCTCGCGCGCAAGAGTTCACCACGTTTAAAGATGGGCAGACTGCGCTGGCGGTACATGTGGTTCAGGGCGAACGTGATCTTGTTGCCGATTGCCGTTCGCTTGCGCGCTTTGAGTTACGTGGGATCCCACCAATGGTGGCAGGTGCCGCGCGTATTCGGGTGACGTTTCAGGTTGATGCCGATGGGTTGCTCAGTGTGACCGCGCGTGAGCAGGGCTCGGGCGTTGAAGCCTCTGTGACGGTGAAACCTTCGTATGGCCTAACTGATGACGAAGTGTCACGAATGTTGTCAGACAGCATCTCGCTAGCCGATCATGATGCCAAAATGAGGATGTTGCGCGAGCAGCAGGTCGACGCACAGCAACTGATTGAGTCGGTGGTGGCAGCGTTGGCGGTTGATTCGGATCTGTTAAGCGCCGCTCAGCAAACCCGTATCGCGCAACAGTTACAGGCAACGAAGTTATGCGCGCAAGGTGATGATCTTGAGGCCATTCGTCTGGCGACCAAGACGCTGTCAGAGGTGACGGATGATTTTGCCGCACAGCGCATGGATCGCAGTATTCGTGCGGCGTTGAAGGGTAAATCGCTTAATGAACTTTGAGAATTGAAGGTTATGGCAAAAATTACGGTTCTTCCTCACCCTGATGTTTGCCCCGAGGGCATGGTGATTGATAACGTGCCGACTGGCGAATCGATTTGTCGCGTGCTGTTAGACAATCACGTCGAGCTTGAGCACGCATGCGAATTATCATGCGCCTGCACGACCTGTCACGTTGTCGTCAAGGCTGGCTTCAACTCGCTTGAGGCCGCTTCAGATTCTGAAGAAGATCTATTGGATCGCGCCTGGGGCTTATCCACGACCTCGCGTTTAGCCTGCCAGGCAAGGATCGGGTCTGCTGATCTGACGATCGAGATCCCGCGTTATACGATTAATCACGCTAAAGAAAGTCACTAGGAGGTTTCTATGGCCCGCTTTTCTGCAAATCTAGGATTTCTTTGGTCGACCTTACCGCTGCTTGAGCGCATTGAGCGGGCGGCTGCCAGCGGTTTCAAAGCGATTGAATTGCAATGGCCGTATGACACCCCCGCGCAAGAGGTTAAGGCCGCTGTTGCCCGCTTGAAGTTGACCTTGTTGGCTGTCAATACACCCGTTGGTGACGCCAGCATCGGTGAATCGGGTTTGGCTGCGCTGCCTGGACGCGAGGCTGATTTTCAGCAAACATTTAACCAATCGCTGCAGTGGTGTATTGGCAGCGGTGCGCCGGCTATCCATGTGATGCCCGGCATCTTAAAGCCAGGCACTGAAGCACAAGCGCGCGAAACCTTGATCCGCAATCTGCAGTGGGCCGCCGATCAAGCGGCTCCACACGGTGTCACATTATTGCTTGAGGCCATTAATCAACGCGACAAACCTGGTTACTTTTATTCAAAGCAGGTCGATTCAAATTCAATTCGCGAAGCCTGTGCGCGCAGCAACATCAAACTGATGTTTGACGTGTATCACGTGGGTTGTGCCGAGGGCGACATCCTAACCAAGTTGGCGCAGTACATGCCGCACATTGGTCACATCCAGATCGCAGCAGTGCCCACACGTGCCGAGCCTGACGAAGGCGAAGTCAACTATCCCAACGTGCTAAAGCGCGTTGATGAACTAGGCTATACAGGCTGGATCGGCTGCGAATACCGCGCACGCGGCGAAGTTGAGGCTGGCTTGGGGTGGTTGAAGGCGTATTGAGCCCGAGATTGCTGTGATCGTGCGTGGGGCTGTTCGTGGTGTGATGAGTTAGTCTTTAGCGCTCTGATATGTGTTGATCCGTTTGTTCACTGACTCGTGTGCTCAACAAGCCATTTTTGTATCAGCGCTGCGACCACATCTGAGTTGCGATCCATCATCGGCATATGGCTATTGCCCTGCAACCCAGCGGCGGGCAAGTTCAACAGATCAGCGCGCGCGCCATGCCTTAACAGCTGCGCGCGAAAGTTTTCTTGTTGCTGATAGATTTTTGCCCAAAAAGGCACATCGTTGACATAATCGCCCCACACCCAAAGCGTCGGAATAGTTTTAAATGCACTGAGTTCGGTGAGTGCTGGATCGGGTGAGCCGTGCGGCTCAACCAAGATCAACGCTTTAACCTTATCTGGATTGTTCAAGGCGGCTTGGAGGCCAAAGTATCCGCTTTGACTGTGCACCACGATCACACAAGGCCCCAACCTTTGCACATAGGCGTCGTAGGCTTTTTGCGTGACGGCGTCGTTCGTGAGCCAGCGCGGCACCGCTTGTTTAGCGAGTTGGTCAAAGGCCTCAGTCGGAAACTCAGTGTGAGGATAGGAGAAGCGCTGAGCAGAGTCGGGGTGATAGGTGGGGCCGACGCGAAAAAGCTCCCAAGCCTCTTTTTTGGTTCGAAACACGGGTTCTGTTTTAAAAATCTCTGGATAACGTGCCCATGAGGCACGACCACGCTCAACGGCGTCGCTCACGTAGGTATCCCAGCCTGCTCGTAAAAAATACATCTGCCAACCTGGGTTGCCATCGGGCTTTGTTTCGTAGGTGACACCAGTCAGGCCGCCACCATGCCAAAGCAAAAGAGGCAGTTTAGATTTTGGTTGTGCGAGTTTGACGAAGTGAACATACATTTGTTCGACCTCGACCTCGCCGTTGGGGTCGACGATCAGTGGCAAGCCTTTGGTGCTAAATGCCGTCTCTCGCGTCTGTAATCCTGCTAAGGCGACTTGCCGTCCGCCCAGGTGAAAGCTTCCGATCTCGCCGATCGCGATTGCGGGTGGCGTATCTTGTGGCGAGGTGTTTGAGGGTTTGTTCATGAGAGTATTTGTTGGACTACGCTTTAAAACCCCAACGACCAAGGTAAAGCGACAGAGCGTTGATGGCGGCATAGAGCACAAAGCCGATCGCAACGACGATGAACATCTCTGGGGGTTCGGTTTTAAGCCAGTACACAGCCACCCAACCTGCAACGGCTACAAAAACGAGACGCGCGGTGCTGCCGATTAGTACCCAGCCTAATTTGCCTGAGCCTTGTGAGGCAAAAAACAGCACCAATCCCACACCATAAAGTCCGTAACATGGGCCCACGATGTTGAGGTAGGCGCTACCAAAGGCGATGATTGTTGGATCAGATGTAAAACATTGCATCCACAAAAGCGGAAACACCCCAACGGTGATGCCGATCGTACCGGTAATGACTGCGACCAAGAGAGCACCCGTCCAGGTTGCGCGAATGGCGCGATTGGGGTTGCCCGCGCCAATGTTGGTGGCCGCCATGGTGGTCAATACCGTGCCAATGCCAAACACAATGGGGACTAGAATATATTCGAGTCTGGCTGCAACCCCAAAGCCGGCAAGCGCGCTGATGCCGTAGGTGCCAACGTAAGCGGTTGCGATCAAGATTGCGCTATTACCGAGTAGAGGGCTTAAAGTACCCGGCAGACCGATACGCAAGATCGTACGAAATAAGCTTGCTGACCAAGCACCGTTAAATCGCAATCTGACCGCCGCTTGCGGCCTGAGTAAATAGGCCAGCATCACGCTTGTCGCCAACAGATTGACGGCCACCGTGCTTGCAGCGGCACCGGCAATGCCTAGTCCGCTAAACGGGCCCCAACCAAAGACTAACAAGGGGCATAAGCCAGCATGTAACACCGCGGTACAAATCAGCATGTACGACGGGATCGTCATGTTGCCTGAGCCGCGTACGATGGCCGAGAGCGTATTGGTTAACCAAACCGTAAAGCCACCTGCGAACAACACCGTTGAATAGGTGAGGGCGACTTGCAAGTTTTCACCGCTGCCGCCAAGCGAGGTGTAGATCGACTGACCAAAGCCCAACACGATCAACGAAAAGATGGCCGCCATGATGAGCGCTGTGGCGATGGCGTGTTGTGCGAGGCGTTCAGCGAGGGCACGGTCTCCTGAGCCCAAAGCACGGGCAACGACCGAATTGATTGAGCCACCCAGCGCGCCATTCGACATTTGCTGCATCAGCATGGCAAGCGGAAACACTAACGCTGCGCCCGCTAGCGCCTGCGTGCCGAGTAAACCGATGATGTAACCGTCATAAGCGATGATGCCGGTCGAGGCAAACAAGCCTAGTACATTAGGCGTTGCTAGTTGCAGGATGGTCTTTAACAGAGGCCCTTGTAACAGCGCCTCTGTGCGCTTGGATCTGCTGGCTGTTGCGACTGCAGCAGGTGCGTTCACTTAATCTTCTTTGCGCAGATGTGGAAACAAAATCACGTCGCGAATACTTGGGCTGTCGGTTAAGAGCATCACCAGTCGATCGATACCGATGCCGCAACCCCCGGCAGGTGGCATGCCGTATTCGAGTGCGCGAATGTAATCGGCGTCGTAAAACATGGCCTCTTCGTCACCTGCATCTTTGGCCACAACCTGGGCATGAAAACGCGCGGCTTGATCTTCAGGGTCATTCAGCTCAGAAAAGCCGTTGGCGATTTCGCGACCGGTAATAAACAATTCATAGCGTTCAGTGATGCCGGGGCGGGTATCGGATTCGCGCGCTAGCGGCGAGACTTCGATTGGGTAGTCGATGATGTAGGTGGGGTGCCACAGCTGTGATTCGGCCGTCTCTTCAAACAGCGCGAGTTGCAAGGCGCCGAGTCCCGCACGCGCTAGGTTGGGCGCGCGGACGTCAACGCCACGCTTTTTAAGTTCGACGCGTACAAATTCAATATCTGCTAACAGGACTTCGTTAAATTGCGGCGCATGCGCCAAGATCGCTTGCACAATCGTTAAACGGTGAAAGGGTTTCGATAGGTCGAGTTCACGGCCTTGATAGGTGAGAGTAGCAGTGCCACACGCACTGATCGCGGCCGCACGAATAATCTGCTCAGTAAAATCCATCAACCATTGATAGTCGGTGTAAGCCGCATAAAACTCCATCATGGTGAATTCAGGATTGTGGCGCGGGCTGACACCTTCATTACGAAAGTTGCGATTGATCTCAAACACGCGCTCAAAGCCGCCGACCACTAGGCGCTTTAAATACAACTCGGGTGCGATGCGCAAAAACATTTCCATGTCGAGCGCGTTGTGATGGGTAATAAAAGGCTTGGCCGCTGCACCACCAGGTATCGTGTGCAGCATGGGAGTTTCAACCTCTAGAAACCCCGCATCAACCATGACCTGACGCACAGCGCTGATCGCTTTGCTGCGCGCAGCAAAGGTTTGGCGCGTTTGCTCGGTCATGATGAGATCAACGTAGCGCTGACGGTAACGCAACTCTTGGTCGGCAATGCCGTGAAACTTATCTGGCAAGGGGCGCAGCGATTTCGCTAATATGCGGGCGCTTTCCGCATGAATCGAGAGCTCGCCTTTATTGGTTTTAAACATGTAACCCGTGACGGCCAGAATATCGCCGGTGTCCCAGTGTTTAAAAGATTCGTACACCTCTTCGCCCAGATTGTTGCGATCCAAATAAATCTGAATGCGACCGGTGCTGTCTTGCAAGGTTGCAAAGCTTGCTTTGCCCATCACGCGCTTAAGCATCATGCGCCCGGCAACTGAGGCGGGGTGTTTGGCCTCAGCAAGAGGGGCTTGCTCTTGCTCGCCGTACTGCGTATGCAGGGCCTGCGCCCGATCAGCTGGCACAAAATCATTTGGGAAAGCCACCCCTTGAGTGCGCAGCGCGGCAAGCTTAGCCCGTCGCTCAGCGATCAGGTGGTTTTCGTCTGGCACGGCGGCGGTGGTTTCGGTCATGATGGGCTTAGTTGGTATTGAGTAAAAGGAGATCGCTTGTTAAGACTCTTAGACGTTGTGTTCACGCACATCGTCTATCGTTTTTCCACCAAACGCGTCGCTAGCAAGTACTTTAAGCAGGCGGGTCGCGGTACCTTCAGGCGTTGCTAACTTTTGTTGCGAGTGAGCGTCTAAAAAGCGATCCAAACTAGGCAGATCGGTTTTCGACGTGGCACGAATTTTTTCTTGCATGGAAGTGTCGATCATGCCGGGTGCCATTGACACAATCCGCGCACGCTTACCCTGATCAAGTTGTGCAACCTCTGCATAGCGATCCATCGCAGCCTTGGTGGCGCAGTACACGCCCCAGCCTGAGCTCGCATTGCGACCCGCACCCGACGAGATCAACATGATGCGTAAATTGCTGGCCTGTGTTGCACCGGCTAGTACAAACGCCGTCAGGTAAATGGCCGAGGTGATGTTGACTTGAAAGGCTTGATTGATCACGGCCAAGTCGGTCAGGTCTTGCGACTGAGCAATTGGTGCAACCACACCTGCGTTATGAATAAAACGCACGCTGGTATGCTTAGCCAGTAAAGGCTTGAGTTGGGCTGCAGCCTGCTCAAGTGCTTTGGTGTCGCCCAGATCAACGTTAATTTGAGTCAGAGTCGTGCCGTGCGCTTTGGCGGTGGCAGCCAGCGCGTCAGAAGCCACGCGCGACAGCGTTACCAGGTGGTCGCCGCTATGTGCCAGTTGGGTTGCCATCACGGCACCTAAGCCGCGTGTGGTGCCAGTCAGAATGGTGAGTTGAGTCATCTGTTAAACCCCTTGTTTTAAGCTTGCCTGAATAAACGGATCGAGATCGCCGTCTAAGACTTTTTGCGTGTTTGAAATTTCAACGTTGGTGCGCAAGTCTTTGATGCGGCTTTGGTCAAGAACATACGAGCGAATCTGATGGCCCCAGCCCACATCGGTTTTAGCGTCTTCCATCTTTTGCTGCGCGGCCATGCGATTACGCATTTCAAGTTCAAACAAACGCGACTTCAGCATTTGCATGGCTTCAGCACGGTTGCGATGCTGCGAGCGATCGTTTTGGCACTGCACCACAATGTTGGTGGGGATATGCGTAATACGAACGGCTGAATCAGTTTTGTTAATGTGCTGGCCACCTGCGCCGCTTGCGCGATAGGTATCGACGCGTAAATCGGCCGGGTTGATATCGATTTCGATCGAGTCATCGACCTCGGGGTACACAAAAACGCTGGCAAACGAGGTATGGCGACCGCCCGATGAATCAAACGGGCTTTTGCGCACTAAGCGATGCACGCCGCTCTCAGTACGCAAAAAGCCAAAGGCGTATTCGCCCTCGATTTTGATGGTGGCTGATTTGATACCTGCCACCTCGCCATCAGATTCTTCAAGAAGCTCGGCTTTAAAGCCTTTGCGCTCGGCGTAGCGCAAGTATTGGCGCAACAACATTGAGGCCCAGTCTTGCGCTTCAGTTCCACCGGCGCCTGCCTGAATATCTAAAAAGCAGTTGAGCGGATCTGCCGGGTTTGAGAACATCCGGCGAAACTCCATCCCTTCAAGGGTCGCCTGAAACTGCGCGGCATCGTCTTCAATGGATTCAAGCGTCTCATCATCGCTGTCGCTGGCTGCGAGTTCGAATAATTCAAGCGAATCAGTAATAGACTGAGCCAGACTGCTAAGAGTCTCGACCACGCCTTCGATGGTCTTTTTTTCGCGCCCTAGTTCTTGGGCGCGTTTGGGGTCGTTCCAGACGTTTGGGTCTTCTAGTTCGGCGTTTACAACGTGCAGACGTTCAGCTTTGACCTCGTAGTCAAAGATACCCCCGAAGCGCACGTTCGCGCGCCGCGTAATCGGTTAAACGCGAAGAGATTTGATTCTGACGTTCTGCTTCCATCTGCTTTGAATTCCACGATCTAAGGATTTAACTGAGTAGTTTAACGGAGATCGGGTGGGGCTCGGGCGAGACGCCTAGGGCAGCTTAGGCCGCCTCAGCGTATTCAATCACCAGTTGCACCGTGAGTCTGCCGTTCCAGACGTTTTGATCTAGCCGGTAGGCCACCTTCACAAATTCGGGCAGGCTATCGATACGGTTAAACCAAATGGCGTCAAAGCGTTGGTGGCCGCGTTCAAGCGAGAGTTTTAAGTGTTTTTCGCCCACGAGTTTTTGGCTACGCACCATAAACTCGTCTAAAAACAAGGGTGCGGCAAAGCCTGCGCCCCAAACTTCTTGTTCTAGCATCACGGCGACCTGGGCATTGGCAAAGCCTTGTTCAAGCGAACCATCGGTTTCAATCAAGGGTTCAAAGCTTTTGCGCCCCGTTAGTTCAATCACGGCTTGCTCGAACGCGGGTGAGAACTTTTCAAAATCGTCACGCCCGAGCGTTAAGCCAGCAGCCATGGCATGCCCACCAAATTTGCGGATCAGACCTGGGTGGCGCTTTGAGACCAAATCAAGTACGTCGCGCAAATGCACGTCGGGGATCGAGCGACCTGAACCTCGCAACTCGTCGTCTCCGGCGGGGGCAAAGGCAAGCGTTGGACGAAAGTATTTTTCTTTGAGTCGTGAGGCCACCAAGCCCACCACACCTTGATGCCAGTCGGGGTGAAACACGCACACTGACGCGCCGATTTTGCCCGCTTGGATTTGTTCGGTGGCAGCAAGGGCCTGCTCTTTCATGACCCCTTCGATCTGTCGGCGCTCGCGATTGATGGTGTCGAGTTCGCGCGCAAGTTCGAGCGCTTGGGTATCGTCATCGGTGGTGAGGCAACGAATCCCTAAGCCCATGTCGGCCAAGCGACCTGCTGCATTGATGCGAGGGCCCAAGGCAAAGCCCAAATCAAAGCCACTGGCCGCCTGTGGATTACGCGCCGAAACGGCAAACAAGGCTCGAATTCCCGGCTGCATCAGCCCTCGCCGCATGCGGTCTAGGCCGCGTGTGACCAGTAAGCGATTGTTTGGATCAAGCTTGACCACGTCAGCCACAGTGCCCAGTGCGACGAGATCGGCCAAGGCGTCTAAGCGCGGCCCACCATTTTCGAGGTATACACCTCGCGTGCGAAGTTCAGCGCGCAAGGCCAGCATCAGATAAAAAATGACCCCAACACCAGCAAGATTTTTGACGGAAAGCCACAGCCGACTTGGTTGGGGTTCACGATGGCAAGCGCGTCGGGCAAGGTTTGGCCCGGCAAATGATGGTCGGTCACGATGACCCCAATGCCTTGTGCGTTAGCCTCGGCTACGCCCTCAACACTGGCAATGCCGTTATCAACGGTAATGATGAGGTCGGGCTTGCCGGCCTGATGCAGCAGGGCTAAGTCGATCACCGCGGGCGATAGCCCATAACCGGTTTCAAAACGATTCGGTACTAAATAATCGACGTCAGCACCCATGGCGCGCAGGGCTCGCAGGCCCACTGCACAAGCGGTGGCGCCATCGCAGTCGTAATCCGCCACGATCAGCATTTTTTTATTGGCGGCAATGGCATCAGCCAACAGTTTGGCCGCATGCTCGGCGTGGGTAAGGGAGGTGGGCGCCAACATGGCCGGCCACTCAAGCTGCACGTCTTTGGTTTGAGTAATGCCGCGCGCCGCCCACAGTCTGGCCAGTAGCGGATGGACCCCGGAAGCCTCAAGCCGTTGGGTGGTGGTCAAATCGACGCGTCGAATGGTTAGTTTGGGAGATTCCACCAAGTGCTCCAGAGTTGTGGGCGTGGTGCGAACAGGGCGTGCCACCAGCGTTTGCGTGTGGGCGTCAAGACGACGCAGCGTTGTTGGCCTGTCAAGGTCAGAGTTGCGGTGGGATCGAGCGTGCTGAGGTGCTCGGACAAGGCGGGCAGCGCAGCAATCCACGCGGCCCAGTCGCCTTGCAGGTAGGGGGTGTGCAGACCTTCGTAGGTTGCGGTGAGTGTCTGAGTCGCAGACCAACCTTGCGCCCCACCAAACAGCCACAAACTGTTGATCGGCAACTCACCGCGTTCTGCGCGAGCCAGATTAACTGGGTGCTCGTGCCATACCATTTGAATCTCGTTCAATAGACGGCGCCACTCGCGAAGGCTATCTTCTTGGGGCCACCAATCTGAGAGCCTCATTTCAGCCATCGCAGCAGGCGTAAGCGATCTCGTGCTCGCGCTTGGGTCAAGCCAGATCCGCCATTGCCTGGCATTAATCGGCAACGCCGAGATCGCACGATCCGCCCAAAGCCCTGACACCGCATCAAATAAGGCATCGGCCTCGTCATTCGTAACCTCAAACGAGGCCGGGTGGGCAATCGTTGCGCCCTCGCGCCCGACTGTAATGGCGCTTAATTCGGCCAACCAGACGGTTTCAGAGGGGTTTTTGACCCCTGCGTGCAACGAAGCCAGCCCCGTACCCAAGTTCGCACCCTCGGGCGGGGTGTAGCCCAATTGTTGCAGCTTGACGGCTTCAAAGGGCGTGCAGCCCGTGTGCTCAGGCTTTAGCTCTTGCACCGTTGCCCCCAGCGTTTTCAGGTGCTCGACCAGTAGCGGGCAGTGCTGTTCAACCTGTGCAATCAGGTCTTTGGCAATATTAGAGGGGGGCAACGCCCCAGGAATCAAAAGATGCATAAGCGGATTGTAGTGGGATGCCAGACGATCAGTTCAACAAAAGCTACATACTTGTCATGCGATGCTAAGCGATCTCTTAGCGAGCTGAGGCAATCTTCAGTAGTCAGTCACAGGTTTGATGCAATAATGCCGCTGTGTTCAAACTACCTTACGAATTGTGGATTGGGGCCCGCTATGCGGGGCTTAGCAGCTTGCGCGGTCGTAAAGGCCGACGCGATCGCTTTATCTCGTTTGTGGCCGCGACTTCAATGGCTGGCATCGCCTTGGGTGTTGCCGCCCTGATCGTCGTCTTGTCGGTCATGAACGGCTTTCAAAAAGATGTGCGCGACCGCATGTTGTCGGTGCTGCCGCATATTGAAATCTTTGCGCCGGGGGCTGATGCTGAGCGCACCGTGAGCCAAGCCCCCGAGCTAATCGCAGCAGCCAAAAAATCTCGGGCTGTTTTGGCGGGCGCGCCCTTTGTATCGGCTCAAGGCATGTTGATGCGCGGGCAAGAGTTACGCGGTGTGCAGGTGCGCGGCATTGATCCGGTGACTGAAAAAAATGTGTCAGCAGTCGGCAGCCAAATGGTGCGTGGTCGCTTAACTGATTTAAAGCCTGGTGAATTTGGCATCGTTTTAGGGCAAGACTTAGCCGACGTTTTAAATGTGCGCATCGGGCAAACCATCATGATGCTCGCACCGTCTGCCAATATCAGCCCCGCAGGTTTTTCACCCCGTATGCGCCAGTTCACCTTGGTGGGTACGTTTCGCTCGGGTCACTATGAGTACGACTCGTCTTTAGCGTTTGTCGATGTCTCCGATGCGGCCAAGCTGTTTCGCGATAGCGCCATGGCGGGCGTGCGGCTACGCGTCAATGACATGCATCGCGCCCCTGAAATCGCGCTAGAGCTGGTGCCACTGTTACCGGCTACGGTTGCCGTGGCAGACTGGTCTCGCAATAACCGCACTTGGTTTGCCGCGGTGCAAACAGAAAAACGTATGATGTTTTTGATCTTGGCGTTGATTGTAGCGGTCGCGGCTTTCAACCTGCTGTCATCACTTGTGATGGCGGTTAAAGACAAACAATCTGATATTGCGATTTTGCGCAGCTTTGGTTCAACGCCTATTGAAATAGCTCGAATATTTTTGGTGCAAGGCGCGCTGATTGGCGTGATCGGCACGCTGTTAGGCGTACTGGGTGGTTCGGCACTCGCACTCAATATTGATGTCATCGTGCCGGCGATCGAGCGCATGATCGGTGCCCAGTTCTTGCCACGCGAAATCTATTTCATCAGCACCTTGCCGTCTGATCCGCGCCTGTCTGACATTACGAGTATCGGCATCACCTCGTTGATCATGTCGCTTTTGGCGACGCTGTATCCAAGCTGGCGGGCCTCACGTTTGCAACCTGCCGAGGTCTTGCGTCATGACTGATTTTGCTTTGCAAGCCTCGCACTTATCTAAACACTATGACGACGGTTTAAATCGTATTGACGTATTGGTGGATGTCAGCATCGCGATTGCGCGCGGTGAAATGGTGGCGGTGGTGGGGGCTTCGGGTTCAGGCAAAAGCACACTGTTGCATGCCTTGGGCTTGTTGGATTTGCCAAGTTCAGGCTCGATTACCGTGTCAGGGCAAGCCACTGACGGTCTGTCTGAAGCCCAACGCAGTCGCTTACGTAATCATGCCCTTGGCTTTGTGTATCAGTTTCATCATTTGCTGCCTGAATTTTCGGCTTTAGATAATGTGGCGATGCCTTTAATCGTTCGCCGTGAGTCGCGTGAGCATGCGCGTACTGAGGCACAAAAAGTGCTTGAGCTGGTGGGCTTGCAGGCGAGGGTGCAGCATTTTCCGGGTCAGTTATCCGGTGGTGAGCGCCAGCGTGTCGCCTTGGCGCGCGCGTTGGTGGCAAAGCCTGCGTGCGTGTTGGCCGATGAACCCACCGGCAATCTTGATCGGCATACGGCACAGCAAATGTTTCGCTTACTCAAGCAAGTGAACGCCGAGGCAAAAACAGCCTTTTTGATTGTGACCCATGATCAAGAGCTTGCTGCCTTAGCCGATCGCCGCCTCTACATGGAGGCAGGGCGCTTGGTAGATGCGTCTTGACACGATGCTGTTTGACACGCATTGCCATTTAGACGCGGCAGAGTTCGACCACGATCGCGAGCAGGTGATTGCACGTGCGCAATCCGCTGGCGTACAAGCCATTGTTATCCCGGCAGTTGAAGTGGCTAACTTCGATCGTGTACGCCTATTAGCCCATTCGTTTGAGCAAGGGTTTTACGCGCTGGGCATTCACCCAATGTACGTTGAGCGCGCTGTACCAGGGGCGTTAGAGCAACTGCGCGAGGCTTTGCTGCAACACCGTGCTGATCCAAAGTTAATTGCAGTGGGTGAAATCGGACTCGATTTTTTTATCCCTGAAATTTCGTCAGACAAGCCACGCGCTAAGCAAGAGTTGTTTTACGGAGCACAGTTAAAGCTCGCGCTTGAATTTGATTTGCCCGTGCTGTTGCATGTGCGACGTTCGCAAGATACTTTGTTGAAATATCTGCGACGCCATCGCGTGCGTGGCGGGATTGCACACGCCTTTAACGGCAGCCTGCAACAGGCGCAGCAATTTGTTGAGTTGGGCTTTGCGTTGGGAATTGGTGGGGCAATGACATTTGAACGCGCGTTGCAGATCAGACGGTTGGCCACAGTGCTTGACTTAAGTGCCTTGGTGCTTGAGACCGATGCGCCTGATATTTCACCAGCGTGGCTAGTCAAGGAGGCTCGCAACGAGCCGCACGAAGTGCTGCAGATTGCACAGACGCTTGCGGGGTTGCGTGGGTGCTCGGTGGAAGAGGTAGTCAAGGTAACGGCACACACGGCACAACGGGTTTGCCCAGGTTTGGCGATTACTGCGCGTTAATCTTCGCGTTGTGTATGATTTTGCTCAGCTAAATCTTTGAAAGAATCACGCAAGAAACTATGGCGGCGCTTTGCAGTCACCGAGCTACTTTGCAGGAAGCTGCGGCAGTGCGCCAATTTCCGTTATTTGCAAGTATATTAAGCAACCGCAAGCGCCACGCTAAATCAAAGGCTAAAGAAAGGAAGGCTTCGCCTTCCGCGCTTACATCCCCGCCCCGAACGGCGAGGTTTTACGCGCAAAATCGATAAAGCGGTGGTTAACTGGGGCAATTTTAGGTGTGGAGCAGGTTGATGAGGTCGATGTCACACAAATACCAGGCTATGTTGCGCCGCCGGTAGGGTATGTCGAAACGTCGGCGTAGCCAACCTACAGAGTTGGTGACTGAGCCAGACATTTTTATCCATCCCTGGTTGCTTTGACGCGTAACCCACGGCAGCATCACATGTTTTGTGTGAGGCAGCATGGGCAGACTTTCTGCGCTAGCGATTGTATTGGGTGCGGTACTGGTGCAGTGCTCGTCTAGGCTGCCCGCCCTTGACAGCTTGTATGCAGCAAGTCTTTGTGTTGCAGGCCTACTCGCTCTATTGTGCCTGCCGCAACGAGGCAGCAATAAAAAGCAGACGAACCGAATTAAGCGCGCTGGTCAGGCGTTGCGGCGGCCTACGGTAGTTTTGTTGATCTTGTTTTTAAGCATCACGTGGGTAACTTGGCGGGCAGAGCAACGCTTAAGCGCCGTACTCTCGACTGAGCACGAAAACGTTGTTACGCGCTTGACGTTTAGGGTGACGTCTTTGCTTAACGACACCTCAGAGAGCGTGCGCTTCGAGGCACAAGTGCTAGAGCCCTTCAAAGCAGGGGTGCCAAGGTCTTTGCAAGTGTCTTGGTTAAAGACGCCGGCCATGCGCCAAGTGTTGCCTGGGCAAGTGTTTCGTGCCGCCTTGGTACTGCGTCGTCCGCATAGCAATCTCAACCCTCATGGCTTTGATTACGAGGGTCATCTCTTTGCAAAAAATATTCGAGCGCTCGGGCGTGTGCGTGGCTTGCCGGTCTTGTTGTCCGATGAGCCCTACGCAAGCTTCTCAGTCAGCATTGCACGCGCCCGACATGTCGTGCGCGAAGGCATGCGCCGTGTCACGGCAAACATGCCTTACGGCGCGGTGCTAATCGCGCTGGCCATCGGCGACCAGGATAGCGTCAAGCAAGAGCATTGGCAGATCTTTAATCTTACTGGGATCACTCATTTGGTCTCGATTAGTGGTTCGCATGTGACGATGCTAGCGGCGGTTGGCGGATGGTTCATGCTTTTGATCATGAAGCGAGTGCGCTGGCGCGGGCACCTGCTGTGCGAACGCGTACCTGCCAGGGTGATTGCTACACTTGCGGCGATGCTAGTGGCCTGGCTGTATTGCTTATTGGCGGGTTGGGGTGTGCCCGCGCAACGTACCTTTTTTATGTTGGCCTGCGTCGCGGCATCGATACTCGTGCGTCACACATTGTCAGCCTCACGGGTGCTGGCAGCGGCGGCAGCCGTGGTGGTAGTGGCCGATCCGTGGGCGCCGTTGGCAACCGGCTTTTGGTTGTCGTTTTTGGCCGTCGGTATTTTGTTTGCGGCCGGAGCGGCGGGTAGCAAGCTCGGTCAGGCCCGCTCGATTTGGCACCGCGCTAAACAAGTGTGTGCCGAGGCGACTCGCTTGCAATGGCTCATTACGATCGCGATGCTCCCTGTCTTGGCCTTTTTGTTTCAGCAAGTCTCGCTGGTTTCACCGTTCGCTAACGCGATTGCGATACCTGTATTGACGTTTGTGGTGACTCCGTTGGCGTTGGCCTTAGCGCTCGTCGGCTTGGTACCTGGTCTAGGCTGGCTAGCCACAGCAAGTGGTGCCCTCGCGCATTGGGCACTTGAATACACCTTGATCCCCGTGACATGGTTAGCAAAGTTGTCGTGGGCAAGCTTTGATGTCGCCGCAGCACCTTTTTGGACCTTGGCGCTTGCCGGTGCCGGCTTGTGCTGGGCGCTACAGCCCCCCGGTTGGCCCGTGCGTTGGGCGGGTTGGTGCCTGCTTTTGCCCGTTTTGTCGTTTGAGCCACCACGTCCTGCGTTGGGGCACTGGGGGCTTCTTGCTTTTGATGTCGGGCAGGGCGGCGCAGTCCTCTTGCAAACCCAAACGCATGATATTTTGTTTGACACCGGACCACGTCAGGGAGCCAGTGACGCCGGAGCTCGAACGATTGTGCCAGGCTTGCGAGCGCTAGGCATACGAAAACTCGACAGCGTAGTCGTGTCACATGCCGACAACGATCACACAGGCGGCTTATTGGCGGTGTTAAAGGCGTTACCGGTCAGCACGTTGTACAGCTCCTTTTCGATTCAAGAGTGGCTCAGGCGTGCGTCGCCCTCGATCGCCCCAGCCACGCTGAAAAATGAACCCGCGCAGGCACTGCTATGCGAACGTGGGCACGATTGGGAGTGGGATGGCGTGCAATTTCAATTTTTGCATCCTGAGGCAACGCAACTCGGTGTAGTGCCCACGCGATTAAGCAAGATTCGTCCCTCAAAAAACGCGCAAAGTTGTGTGCTGCATATCCAGGGCATACACCATTCGGTCCTTTTGCCAGGAGACATTGGCGTCAAACAAGAGCAACTTTTGCTTGACCCGCGCGCTGCCATCACGCCCACAGAACTGACGGCCGATCTGGTCGTGGTGGCGCACCATGGCTCTGATACCTCTTCTTCGCCGCTCTTTGTGCGGCGTTTAGGGGCGCAACACGCGATCGTGCAAGCGGGCTATCTCAATCGCTTTGGGCACCCGCACCCATTGATTAAGCAGCGCTGGCTGCAGGCTGAGGCCAAGTTCTGGCAAACCGATCGTCATGGAGCCATCGTGGCAAGGTCTGGGCCCGAGGGGCTGTTTGTTCAGTCTTATAGCCAACTGCGGCAGCGCTATTGGCATCAAAGGCTACGCTAGAACCACTACAATAGCGCATAGTTTTTCAGGAACCCCCCTTATGGCCACCCCTCGCCTTAAAGCCATCATGTGTAGCAGCCCAGCTGGGTTGCATCGCATGGCCTATACCGAATGGGGCGATCCCTCTAATAAAAAAACTGTGTTGTGCGTGCATGGTTTAACGCGTACGGGTCGCGATTTTGACGTCTTAGCTAAGCGTTTAGCCCAAAATTATCGGGTCGTGTGCCCCGACGTGGTTGGGCGTGGGATGTCTGATCGACTGGCAAATCCAGCGTTTTATGCGGTGCCCCAGTATGCCGCTGACATGGTGAATTTGGTTGATCGCCTGCAACCCTCTGAGTTGCACTGGGTGGGTACCTCGATGGGTGGCTTGATTGGTTTGGCTTACGCTGGTGGGCTGGCGTTAGCCCGCGTGCAACAACAAACGCTGACGCCCGCTCAACACTACTCAAGCTTGCCCTCAACGGGGGTTCGCTTGGATCGCCTTGTGCTCAATGACGTGGGGCCACGCCTTGAGCCAGTATCACTTGAACGCATTGGGCAATATGTAGGCGAAGCGATTGAGTTTGCTAGCTTTGACGATGCAGTCCAGTATGTCAAAAAAACTGCAGCGTCGTTTGGCCCGCACACTAAGGCGCAGTGGCAAGAGCTCACGCGTTACACCTACATTGAGCAAAACGGAGTCTGGCTGAAGCATTATGACTTGGGATTAGCTGTGCCGTTTAAAAGCATGACCCCTGCACTTGCCGCGCAAGGCGAACAGTACTTATGGTCCGTCTACGCGTCTGTGCAAACTCCGATTTTAATTTTGCGCGGCGCAGAGTCTGATTTATTGTCTGAACAAACTTTGCAGCACATGCTTGAGCGCAATCCACAGGCTCAGTCGCACGAATTTAAAGGCGTGGGCCATGCACCAACCCTGATGGCTGACGATCAAGTCAAAGTCGTAACGGATTTTTTATATGCCTAAGCAAACACTTGCTTTTTGTGCGGATCTGCATTGTCATTCAACAATCTCTGACGGCGTCTATCACCCCGAGGTGGTTGCCGAACGTGCGCACTCCTACGGCGTGACCTTATGGGCACTGACTGATCATGACGAAGTGTCAGGGCAACACCGCGCTCGTGTAAAAGCTGAAGAGCTGGGCATGAAATATTTGTCAGGTGTCGAGATTTCAGTCACTTGGGCGAAACAAACCGTGCATATTGTTGGGCTAGGGATCGATCCCGAAAATGCAACGTTGTTGCAAGGCTTGCGTGAGACTCGTGCAGGCAGAGCAGGGCGTGCGCGCCGCATCGGCGAGCGCTTGGCCAAGCTGGGTATGCCTGGTGCCTTTGAGGGTGCGCTGACTTTTGCGGGCAATCCTGAATTAATTAGCCGCACACACTTCGCACGCTTCTTGGTGCAAGCTGGTCATTGCCCGACGACGCAAAGCGTGTTTGACCACTACCTACGCGATGATGGCCCCGCGCACGAGCCGATGCAATGGGCCAAGCTTGAAGACGCTGTCAGTTGGATTCGAGGCTCGGGTGGAGTCGCGGTGATCGCGCACCCTGGCCGTTATCACTACACACCCACGCAGTTTGGCGCACTGTTTGATACGTTTAAAGACGTCGGCGGTCAGGCGATTGAAGTTATCACCGGTAGCCACACTGTGCCGCAATATCAAGAGTACGCGCAGGTCGCACGTCATTACGATTTTCAAGCTTCGTGTGGTTCAGATTTTCATAGCGCAAAAGAAAGCAAAATTGAATTTGGTAGTCTGCCGCCGTTGCCTGCGGATTTGAAACCTGTTTGGAAAGACCTTGTCTGAAGTTTGTTTGGCAAGGCTTGCTGTCATGCGTGTCAGCATTGCAAAATAGATGTTATAGACATGAACAAAGCTTTCGTAAAAGAACAAGATAACGACGATGACGATGAGCTGCCCGAGGCGGTAGCGCTGCCCAAAGGCACGCGTAACTATCTGACGCCTGGCGGCTATGCCGCACTGCGCAGTGAATTGATCACGCTGATGAACGAAGAGCGCCCAACGATGGTGCAGATCGTGTCGTGGGCGGCTTCAAACGGTGATCGTTCTGAAAACGGCGATTACCTGTATGGCAAAAAACGTTTGCGCGAGATCGATCGCCGTATGCGTTTCTTAACCAAGCGACTCGAATTGGCCGAGATCGTTGACCCGTCCGAGCAACAAAATCGCGATCAGGTTTTTTTTGGTGCGACCGTGTTGTATGCAGATCAAACCGGCTTAGAGCGACGCGTGACAATCGTTGGCGTGGATGAGGCCGAACCGTTAAACGGAAAAATCAGCTGGATCTCGCCGGTCGCGCGTGCATTAAATAAAGCGCGTGTGGGCGATACCATTACGCTGCGCACGCCTGGCGGGGTTGATGAACTAGATATTTTAGAAGTCAGCTACGCCGACGCCTAAATGTCATGAGTGGATGGACCGCACTCACTCACTCACTGATTAACGCAGCGTGTCCATCCCTGCTATCCGGCCATTTGAAGCTAAATCCGCTGTCGCGCAACCGTGTATTGCTTAAACGCTTGCTACCGACTGAGGTGGGTGCCGCGCCCTCAGGTGGTACTGGCCCTCCAACGAGTTTTGCCAAGGTTTCATACAACACTCGCATTGGTAAAGGCGTACTGTCGGTCACTAAATATATCGCTTGCGGGTTAGGTAGGTTCAGTAAATGCAACACAGCCGCCGCGGCATCTTCAATATGGATCCGATTGACCCAGTGTGTTTCAGCTGCTGGCGCAGTCGCTTGGCCCGCACGTAGGCGATCAAGCAAATAGCTGCGACCCGGGCCATAGATGCCAGAGAGCCGCAAGCTTAAGGTTTCAAACTGAGCGCTTTGACTGTGTAGCCATTGTTCTGTTTCAAGCAGCACTCGCCCGTTAAAACTTTTTGGCGCGGTGGGCGTGTCTTCATCGATCCATTGCGCTACGTGATCGCCATACACCGCGGTAGACGACACGAACAACACCCGTTGCAAGGCAGGTGAGGCAACCGCTTGCAGCAAGCGTTCTAAACCATCGCGATATACAGCGCGATAATCGGCTTCAGTGCGGGCGTTGGGCGCTGCCGTGTACAGCACATGCGTGATATCCTTAGGTACGTTTCGCAAGGTATCTGGTTGCGTCAAGTCGGCTGCCATCCACGAAAAGCCTGGTAAGTCGCTAGTCGATTCAAGACTAGGATTGCGCCTGAGCCCCCAACTTTGGTTGGAAGCGCTTTCGAGTGCTAACAGCCTAGCCACGCGCAAACCTAAATCGCCACAGCCGGCGATCAATACGCGCTTAGCGGTTGACGTGGCCGATGGCGTAACTTGTGGCTCAGTTTCAAGCACTCTGTTGGTCATTTAACTGTCTTCAGTAAAGGTTGATTTGCTAATCGACGCGATCTAATCAGGAATTTTGCTAGAAGGGCTAAACGGAAAAGTTTCCAAAAGGTCTAAGTAGCAACCGGCGTCAAGCTTGGTACAAAAAACCGTTCAGTAAGTTCTTGTAACCCAAGTCGCTCTAACAAGGCCTGCAAACGGGCAATTGTGTGTGGCTTTGCTGGGCCTTTGTGCTCAGCAATAATCAGTTCGTTTTTTAACGAGTGCTCCCAACCCACCAACTCAGTCACCGTCACGTGATACCCGTGTGCCTCGAGCTGAAGGCAACGCAAGGTGTTGGTGACTTGGCTGCCAAATTCACGTGTATGTAACGGGTGTCGCCAAATTTCTGCCAACGGGTCTTTAAGTTGCTGCGCCTTGTGCTTGCGTAACACGCCGGCTACCTCGGCTTGGCAACAGGGCACCAACACCATAAAGCGCGCTTGCTTAGCCAAGCCAAAGCGAATCGCATCGTCGGTGGCGGTATTACATGCGTGCAAGGCGGTCACCATGTCTACGCGATCTGGCAACAAACTTGACGTAATCGAGTCGGCAACCGATTCGTTCAAAAATTGCATTTGCGAAAACCCCAAGTCATGCGCTAACTTTGTCGTTTGGGCCACAAGCTCTGCACGGGTCTCAATCCCTACCATGCGCGCCGCTTTGGCGTGGTGACGCAGATACAAATCGACCAAGATAAATCCGAGGTAAGATTTTCCGGCGCCATGATCAACGACACAGAAGGCTGGATTTTTCTGTTGCAATTGCGCGAGTAGTGGCTCAATGAATTGAAACAGGTGATATACCTGCTTGAGCTTGCGTCGGCTATCTTGATTGAGTTTGCCCTCACGCGTCAAGATATGCAGCGCTTTTAAGAGCTCAAGGGATTGCTCGGGTCGTATTTCAGGAGAGGTCATTGCAGGGTTAATCGCTATATACGGACAAAATTAAGAACTGATATAAGACAGAAACGATGGGATGCGACACAAGGCGTAAAGAAACTAAACGATACAACAGAGCGCTTAATGACACACTTCTCGAGACACGATTTAGAGCATTTAGGTGGTATTTGTTTTCTTTTTGAAAATAACAGCGACCTGCTCGCTGCAAAGAAACTATTGGGCGATTGGTCTGAGCAGACTGGGGCGCAAGCTTACCTCAGTATCGCGATGACGCAGCACCAACAGTGGTCCTTGTTGCAGATTTCAGCCTCTGATACCTTACGCGCACTCACGCCGAGTTACAACACTATCGACTTATCCAAGCGGCTAGGCCTGCAGGCTAAGCAGTCTTCGCGCGAACTCGATCTTGAGATTGTGTTGACCATGGCGCGAGGTCCACGCGCCTATTGCTTTCCGTCGTGCGATGAATTTTTTGCTGCGTTGCGCATCCGACGTTTGACCGCGCTGGCGGCACGGCAGACGCAATTGGCGTTTGATCCCGAAGGGCTTGAGCGCCCCGCCGAGTGCTGGACCTATCAAGAAGGCAACGGATTTACGCTCAATGCCGGCGTTGATTTGATTGCGGCGTTGACGCAGACGACCCAGCCACAAACTGATCGTTCGTCGTATACCTTCTCGTGCTTTCGTGCATCTGAATATGTATTGTTGTTGGCGCTTGCCCAAGAGCTTAAACAGACGCATCCGTTGATGCTCGCACAGATTGAAGCGCTCTGGCGCACGCACGCTTTACTTGCCGATGATTTCAACGACGCCTTTGTGCACGAACATGGCAAACTAGAAAACCCCTTGCCAATGAAATTTTATGTGCCGGG
The DNA here is from genome assembly GCA_945872285.1 of Bordetella parapertussis. Taxonomy (GTDB): domain Bacteria; phylum Pseudomonadota; class Gammaproteobacteria; order Burkholderiales; family Burkholderiaceae_B; genus Zwartia; species Zwartia parapertussis_D. The sequence goes on from CAMBZR010000049.1 coordinate 21,879, forward strand.
GGATCGTGTTTGGTTTCGTAACCCAGATGAGGCGTCGGCTGATATTCAAGGCTTCGAGGGCTCTTGGGTGTGCTACTTGGGGGCTGGTCAGTTTAGTAACTTTTGGGATCGGGCACATCCCTACACACTCGAGCAAAAATGCCTAGAGGTCTATCACTGGCGGCACGGGGTGGCGCGCAAGCCAACGGGCGAGCTCTGGATGGACGAGTCTATTGTGCAAGAATTGGTCTTGCAGTCAGAAAAGGATAATTTAGGATTACAACAGATTCTTGCCCAAATGATGAGAGTTCGTGATGGTCGGGGCATTTATGCGCAGGGCGGTTGTATCGACGCGACACGCGACGCGATTCGTTGGGTCTGTCCGGCGACTACAGATATAAACGTCAACAATATCGTATCCTAGCGTATTGAGCTAAATCGTTAGGAGTTCAACCGATGTCAGTGCGTTATTTGAAGCGTGGCCGTAATGCCGCCGAAGTTGCCGAGGCCGATGCCAAAGTTCGTACCACCGTCGAAGGTATTTTGTTAGATATCGAAAAACGTGGGGATTCTGCGGTTAAAGAGCTTTCGGCCAAATTTGATCAATGGGAACCCAGCGAATTTCGCTTAAGCCAAGCCGCGATCGAAAAGGCGGTCAAACAGCTGTCACCGCGCGAGATTGAAGATATTCGCTTCGCTCAAACGCAGATTCGCCGTTTTGCTGAAATTCAGCGGGCCTCGATGCAAGATGTTGAAGTGGAAACCATGCCAGGTGTGGTGCTGGGTCATACTCACATTCCCATGAATGCCGTGGGCTGTTACGTGCCCGGTGGTAAATATCCAATGATCGCCTCGGCTCACATGAGTGTGCTGACGGCCAAGGTGGCAGGCGTCAAACGCATTGTTGCGACGGCCCCGCCTTATCAGGGCGCTCCACACCCCGCGATTGTGACGGCCATGCATTTTGCCGGCGCCGATGAAATCTTGGTGCTAGGCGGCATTCAGGCGGTTGGCGCGATGGCGCTGGGTACACAATCGATTGCTGCAGTAGATATGTTGGTCGGCCCAGGCAATATGTTTGTGGCCGAGGCCAAGCGTCAACTGTATGGTCGCGTGGGGATTGACCTGTTTGCAGGTCCGACCGAAACCTTGATCATTGCCGATGATTCAGCCGATGCTGAAATGTGCGCGGTTGATTTGTTAGGGCAAGCTGAACATGGCCCGACATCCCCCTCGATTTTATTGACCACGAACGAGGCCTTGGCGCGTGCCACCATGGCAGAAGTCGAGCGTCAATTATCCATTTTGCCGACCGCCGAGATCGCGCGCGTGTCATGGGCCGAGCACGGTGAGGTGATCGTGGTTGATACCCTCGACGAGCTGATTGAAACCGCCGATCTGCTGGCGTTTGAACATGTGCAAGTGTTGACACGCGACCCGGATATTTTCTTAAAACGCATGACCAACTACGGCGCTTTATTTTTAGGCCCTCGCACCAATGTGAGCTTTGGAGATAAGGTGATTGGCACCAATCACACTTTGCCAACTAAGCGTAGTGCACGCTTTACCGGTGGCTTATGGGTCGGTAAGTTTTTAAAAACATGTACCTATCAACGCGTCACCACCGATGCCGCTTCGGCCATGGTGGGCGAATACTGTTCGCGCCTGTGCCACATGGAAAACTTCGCGGGTCACGGCGAGCAAGCGAATTTGCGGGTGCGCCGCTATGGCCAGCGCCCAGATTTACCTTGGTATCAACCGGTTGCCGCGAAGGGCGAGTGATAGCCTTGTACATATAAACAAAGGGGATAACATGAATATCAACGGTAAAAATAATCAAAGAACCAGCAAACGAGCAACTCTTGTTCGCGGGTTAGCACTGTTGTTGTTCGTGGTGTTGGGCGCACAAGGAGGGCAGGGCATCGCACACGCGCAAGACACCTATCCAAACAAACCCTTGCGCCTGCTCGTTCCGTATCCCCCAGGCGGCGTCACCGATTACGCGAGTCGGACCGTCGCTGAACGGCTTGGACGTGAACTAGGTCAGTCGGTAGTCGTCGAGAACCGAGCAGGTGCTGCCTCGACCATTGCCAGCAACTTAACGGCGCGGGCCGCGCCCGATGGCTACACCGTCTATGCCGCGCCGGTATCGATTGTGATCAACCCAGTGCTGCAGGGCAAGGTTGAGTACGATCCGTACAAAGATTTTCAGCCGATCTCGATGATACTGACCTCGCCCTTTGTGTTGCATGCCAACAAAGATTTCAAAGCCAAAGACGTTAAAGAACTTATCGCACTGGTGCAGGCTAATCCTGACAAGTATTCGATTGGTACCTCTGGTATCGGTTCGATTAACCATCTTGCGGCCGAATACTTCATTAAAACCTTCGGCTTGAAGATGGCAGTCATCCACTACAAGGGTGGGGCACCTGCGGCGCAGGACTTGTTAGGTGGTCAAATTGAGATGATGTTCTCGGCACTGAACGAAGCACTGCCGTTTGTGACGTCTGGGCGTACCCGTGGGATGGCGGTATCGGTGGCCAAGCGAGTTGCACTCCTGCCAGAGTTACCCACTATCGACGAGGCCTCGGGCACAACTGGTTTCGATGCCATATTTTGGGTCGCGCTCATGACGCCTGCCAAGGTGCCGGCACAGGTGCTTGCGCGCTTGACCGCAGCGATGCAGGTGATTGGCCAGGATAAAGTCTTGGTCAGTGATCTGGCGCAGAGAGGTGTTTATTTACGGGTGTCTGGGCCGGATGAGGTCAATCAGTTTATGCAGCGCGATGGCGAAAAATGGGGTCGACTGATTCGTGATTTAGGGATTAAAGAGTAGAGAACGATGTCTGATGTCATTGCCCTGATTTTTGATTTTGACGACACCCTGGCGCCTGACAGCACCTCGGGGTTTCTTGAGTCGCTTGGGGTCGATACGCAGCAGTTTTGGACCAAACGTGTGGATCCCTTATTGGCGCAAGACTGGGATCCGGTGCCAGCCTATTTACATG
>CAMBZR010000050.1 GCA_945872285.1 Bordetella parapertussis
GCGCCTGATGGCTACACCTTTTTAATTTCGACCAATGGTCCGTTGGCTGGAAACTTGACCTTGTTTGGTAATTTGCCTTATCACCCGCTCAAAGATTTTGCTCCAGTCACAATCTTTACGGTGTTGCCAAATATGTTGGCAGTACACCCAAGTATCCCTGCGAATAATGTGACTGAATTGATTGCTTTTCTCAAGGCAAATCCAAACAAATACAGCTTTGGTTCTGGTGGAAACGGAACCAGTTCTCATTTTTCGGGTGAACTTTTTAAAGCGATGACCGGTGTCAAGATGGAGCACATCCCCTATAAAGGCGATGGCGCTTCGCTAATCGATGTTCTGAGCGGGCAAGTCCCGATCGTTTTTGCAAGCGTATTGGCAGGAATGCGTTACACAGATTCTGGAAAAATAAAAGCGTTGGCTGTGACGTCGCTGGATCGTGTGCCCGCATTGCCGAAAGTGCCGTCGATGGCTGAAGCCGGTTTGACTGGTTACGATCTTGCTGCCTGGTACGGCATCATGTTGCCCGCCGGTACGCCCAAACCAATCGTGACCAAGCTGAATTCACTGATCGTAAAAATCATTCATACCCCCGACTTCAAATTAAGAATTGAAGCCATGGGAGGCATCCCAGTCGGGAGCACGCCGGAAGAAGTCACTGAGGTCATCAAGAAAGATATTCCTAAGTGGGCCAAATTAGTCAAAGAATCTGGTGCGAAAGTAGATTGATTGTTAGGCGCGATAAGAAAAGAAAGGATATTGAATAATGTTTTCACCAGATCTTTTAAAAGGCCGTGTTGCATTAATTACCGGCGGAGCGGGTGGTATCGGTTTTGAAATTTCTAAAACATACGCTCGTCTAGGCGCGCAGGTGGTACTGGCTAGCAGAAGTCAAGAACGGCTAGACGGTGCGGTGACGGAAATGGCTGCTGAAGGTTTGAAAGCCATCACGTTTAAAACTGATGTCAGAAACTATGACGAAGTTGAAGCGACAATTGAGAAAACGGTTGCGCAACTCGGTAGCCTAGACATTTTGGTTAACAACGCTGCAGGTAACTTTAGTTGCCCCACCTCTGAGCTATCGCCCAATGGCTGGCGAACAGTCGTCGATATCGACTTAAACGGCACATTCTATGGCTGTCGCGCCGGGTACAAGCATTTAAAAAATTCAGCTTACGGAGGCTGCATTATCAGCATTGTGACCATGTTGGGCCTGAGCGGCTGGCCAGCGGCTGCACATGCCGCAGCTGCGAAAGCGGGCATCATTTCACTGTCTCGTACGCTTGCTGTTGAGTGGGGTGGCGACAATATTCGGGTTAATACGATTTCACCAGGACCCATTGCCGACACCTTAGGTGTGCAGCGCCTCTATCAAGAAACAGGGCGAGAAGAGCTCGAGCGCAAGAAGACCGCCTTAGGTCGTTTTGGTCGAAAGAGCGAAATCGCGAATGCGGCTGCTTATCTTGCCTCGGACTTAGCCGCCTACGTAACCGGTGAAAACATGGTCGTGGATGGCGGCCGGTGGTTGAAATATGTGTCTGCCTAAGCGCGCATAGGCTTTAAATCCAAGAGATTACGGAGAAAAAATTGACCAAGCAATTAGTGAAAACATCAAAAATTGGTGCTGTACTGGTGATCTGCTTGAATAGCCCAGAAAATAGAAACTCCCTGACACCTGAGTTTCGAAAACAATTGGGCGAGGCCGTTGCACTCGCCGATAACGACGCCGAAGTCAGAAGTGTGTTTCTGACTGCTGAGGGCCCGACCTTTTGTTCGGGTGGTGATCTGAAGGCGCTTTCAACCAGCTGCGATCCCTGGACGGTACATCGGCGCTTCCGTGCACTTAAAACATGGTTGTTTCCGTTAATTGGGCTCGACAAGCCTGTCGTCATTGGCGTCAACGGCCACGCGGTGGGTGGCGGAATGGGCTTGGCCTTAACCGGAGATCTTGTGATCGCAAGCGAAAGCGCAAAATTTATGTCGGGCTTCTTTAAGCTTGGTGTCATGCCCGATATCGGAATGATGTATCACTTGCCAAGATTAATTGGTATGGCGCAGGCAAAGAATTTTCTATTTAGTGGAGGCACGTTCACGGCCCAGCAAGCTGCGCAGTTAGGCTTAGTATTTAAAGTGGTGCCTGATGCCGAGCTCTATGAGGCTGGACTCGCGCAGGCGCAACGTCTGGCCGAGGGCCCCGCACAGGTCATGGGGCTTGCTAAAACTTTGATGGCGCGTTCGTTTGAAACCTCGCTCGCTGATATGTTCGCCTTTGAAGGCTTTGGTCAGGCGCTTGCCATGTCAAATCCAGAGTTTCATGAAGGCCTTGAGGCGGCACTCCAACGCCGTGAGGCAGATTTTGTAAACGCGAAAGACAAAAAATTTTGATGCGATTAAAGAGAAAAAATCATGAATTCTGAATTACCGGTTCCGGTCGCAAATCCTGACTCGCAAGTGTATTGGGATAGCGCGAATCAAGAACGTCTGATGATCAGACAATGTAAAGCCTGCAAAGAATTGCACTTTATGCCCCGCTACCTTTGCCCTGCGTGTTGGTCGACTGAACTTGAATGGATTCAAGCCAGTGGGCTTGGCGTGGTCCATAGTTTTACCGTCGTCAGACGTGCGCCAATGAAAGAGTTTGATCACCTAGTGCCGTATGTAATTGCTCTGATCGAACTTAAGGAAGGGCCTCGTATGATGGCAAATATCTTGGGGTCAGATGCACTTGAGACCCGTATTGGTGATCAAGTGAAAGTTTGTTTTGAGGCGCGTGGGCCTGATGCCAAAGTGCCACAGTTCGTCAGACATCTTGCACAAGGGGGTACAAACTAAATGGCGCAGACGATGAACTCAATTCGTAATAAAGTTGCCATCGTTGGCGTGGGTGAATCGGATATTGGCAAAGTGCCGAAGATGAGTGGTTTAGGACTGAATGCCCAGGCAGCACGTCGCGCTTTAGATGATTCGGGGTTAAAACTTTCTGACATCGACGGAGTCTTGACTGCGTACTCATTTACCGAACCTTACTTTATGCTGGGTAGCGTCATCTGTGAATATCTGGGAATCAAGCCACGTTATACGGCTTCAATGATCGTTGGGGGCGCGTCCCCAGCAGTCATGCTTAAGCATGCCGCCGAAGCGATCACGGCGGGGCATTGTCAGACAGTATTAGTCTGTGCTGGCGAAAATCGCGCGACCGGCCAAAGCCGCGATCAAGCTGTGGCCGCGCTCATGGCGGTAGGTCATCCTTATTTTGAAAAGCCTTATGGCCCTTCGATTCCGGCTTTTTACGCCATGATTGCACGGCGCCACATGGAGTTATTTGGGACAACCGAAGAGCAGATGGCCGCCGTTTCGGTGACAACACGCCAACATGCGCTGTTGCACCCAAACGCACATATGAAAAAGCCAATAACGATTGAAGATGTCATGGGGTCAAAGCCCATTGCCGATCCACTAAAGATTTTGGACTGTTGTTTGCTATCTGATGCTGGGGGTGCGTTTATCGTCACGTCCGCCGAACGGGCCAAGGATTTACGAAGCAAGCCTGCCTATCTTGCTGGGATCGGTGAATATCACACCCACGAACATTTAATTTGTGCGCCGAGTCTGACCGAGTTTGGAGCCGCTGAATCAGGAAAAATAGCGTATCAAATGGCTGGCTTAGGCCCGTCGGATATTGATGTCGCCGAGTTGTACGATTGCTTTTCGATCGTACCGATTATTGAGCTTGAAGAACTCGGCTTTTGTAAACAAGGCGAGGGTGGTAGTTTTTACCAAGAGGGACACGCTCGAATCGGTGGGCGGTTGCCTGTTAACACCCACGGCGGTATGTTGTCGCACGCGCATGCGGGCGCGGCGGGTGGGTTGTTCGGTATCGTCGAGGCTGTTCGCCAGTTACGTGGCGGTTTAGGTGCTCGGCAGGTCGAGGGCGCCGAGATTGCCTTGGTGCATAACGAGGGGGGCGTGCTGTCGTCGCACTGCACGCTCATACTAACTAAAGATAAACAATAACGTTCAGGAGATAAATTTGGAAACCGCTACACCACCCGTCAGGGGTCGCTATTTTGAAGATTTTGATGTGGGCGCTGAGTTCATGACACCCGCGCGTACGATTACCAGCACGGATATTGTTAATTTTGCTTGTTTGACGGGTGATTTTAATGAGGTTCATACCAACTTCGAGTATTGCAAGACCACGCCCTTTGGCGAACCGATCGCGCACGGACCGATGATTTACGGCGTAGCCGGAGGACTGCAATATGCCAGCGGAATCAATGACGGCACGCTGCTTGCGTTGTTACAGATCGATCAATGGAGAATGCTTGCGCCAGTCAAACACGGCGACACCATTCGTATGAAATCATCCGTCATCGCTAAAAAAGAGTCGAGTAAGCCAGATCGAGGTTCCGTCACGTTCAAACGTAATATCGTGAACCAGCATGGCACTATTGTGCAAGAAATGCTTGCAACGATCTTATACCGACGGCGGCCAAAGTGAAATGGTGAGCCAAAGTCAATGCTGAGCTAAGGCCTTAAGGCGTGTTATTTCGTCGGTTGTTTGAACATGAGATGATCAATTTCTTTAGACGAGAAGCCCATCGCTTGCAAAATATCGCGCGAGTGCTCACCGACTCGCGGCCACAGCGCGCGTGAGTCTGTATCGGATGGCGTGGAGACCCCAGGAATAGCGGGAAAGAGCACGTTGCCAAGCTCTGGGTCTTTAAATAATTTTGTCGCCTGATTGGCAATCACGTGTGGATCTTGTATCCATTGCGTGACGGTATGTGCCGGACTTGATAGAACTCCAAAAGACTCAAGACAAGCTAGCCACGCGGCAGTCTTGCGCGTACAGATGACAGACGATATTTGGTCTTGTAGAAACTTTTCGTGGCTAGCGCGTTTGACAAAGCTTGTGAAGCGTTCGTCGTCAGCAAGGCCCTCAAGTCCGATCGCCTTGCAAAGCGCCAAAAAATGCGTTTCTTTACTTAACGTAATTGCAATCCACCCATCCTGTGTTTGATAGACTCCTGCCGGCGAATTGATAACAAGTGGTGCTTCGCCTTCAAAAAAGGTTTCAATTAATTTAGGACTTAAAAATGCGGCAGTCGACTGCATCAGACTGACGTCTAGATAGCAGCCCGCTCCTGAGCGTAAGTGGCGATACAGAGCGGTTGAGACAGCTTGAAAGGCATAAAGCCCAGTTAAGGTGTCGACGGCGGGAAAACCGATTTTTCGAGGACGATGATCGGCTTCGGCATTTAAAGACATCATTCCTGAGAAAGCCTGCACCACGGTGTCAGTGGCAGGTTGTTGCGCACGTGGTCCAGTTTGACCAAAGCCACTAACCGACAAATAGATGATGTCAGCTTTGACGGCTTGGATTTGTTCGTATGATATTCCTAGTTTTGCGGCAACCCCAGGGCGAAATCCTTCGATCATGACATCGCACTGCGAGGCAATCCGAAGACTGGCCGCGACGCACTCAGGCCGTTTCATGTCTAGCACGAGGCTTTTTTTACCTTGATTGACCATCAGATCAATCGCTGTATGAGAGCCGTGGCGCACGCCAATGCCGCGACTCCAGTCCCCTGTGGGAGGTTCAAGCTTGATGACCTCGGCACCGTGCTGCGCGAGCAGCATTGCACAATAAGGCCCAGCGATGCCTTGGCTGACATCCAATACTCTCAAACCGGAAAATGCGAGTTCGTTATGCGTCTTGATTGACATGTTATTTTTTTATTATGGGAATCAAAATGGATTTAGAATCATCATATTCTAAAAATGTAAACAAAAGACTAAGGGGCCTGTACGTAATGTCTTCAGCAGATGTAGATGATGACCTGACTCACGAACAACAGACCTTGCGCGGATCGGTTGCGAAATTATTGGCTCGCGAAGTCGCTCCTGTGGTGTCAGAGTTTGAAAAAAAAGGCGCTTTTGACTGGACGCTTCCTGCTCGCTTGCGCGAGTTCGGCTTTTTAGGTGGATTTTTGCCTCAAGAGCAAGGTGGCTATGCAATGAGTCACATGGACTACGCCATATTGATGGAAGAGGCTGGTTATTGCTGGCATAGCCTTCGCGCCACATTGAACACAATGAATATGGCGATTTTATTGCTTGCGAAATTAGGGACGCCTGCGCAACGTGAGCGCTATCTTAAGCCATTGCTGCTAGGAGAATTGCGTATTTGGGTGGGGATCACTGAACCTAATCATGGTTCGAATGTTGCGGGGATGGAGACCACAGCCGTACGACAAGGTAACGACTGGGTGATTAGTGGTACCAAGCAATGGATCACAAACGGCGCTATTGGTCAACTCGGGATCTTAATGGCAAAAGTTGTTTCCACTGATCCGAGTCAACCCACAGGCGTGACTGCTTTTTTAGTAGACGCCAGTCAAGCAGTCTATGAAAAGAAGCGGTTACATACGATGATCTTGAAAGCGACGACGACCTCAGAGTTGTATTTTGACGCAATGCATATTGCTGCTGATCAAGTGTTAGGAGAGGTTGGGCAAGGTCTTAAGAACATATTGTTGGCCTTGAGCTTTGGGCGTCTAAGCGTGGCTGCTGGCGCGGTGGGTGCGGCTCAATGTGCGCTTGATCTGTCCATTCAGTACGCGCGGACGCGTCAGCAATTTAAAGTGCCTATTGGTTCGTTTCAGCTGATTCAAAAACTGATAGTGGACATGCAGGTTCGGACTCAAGCGGCGCGACAGTTGACGCGGTACGCCGCTCGTACGCTTGATCGTGGGCGCGAGGCTCGCATGGAATGTTCGGTGGCCAAAATGTATGCGGCCCAGGCCGCGCACGAAGTGGCCGATATGGCGTTGCAGGTGCACGGTGGTATGGGGTACAGCGAAGATTATCCAATTGAACGAATTTTTCGTGATACACGCGGGGCAACGATTCCTGAAGGCACCACTGAAATCCAGACCCTGATTATTGGTCGCGAGCTTTTGGGGATATCTGCTTTCGGTGGTGCAACTTAAACAGAGAACGCTAAGGGAATTCAATGATGCTACCTGACCACTTTAAATGGGCACGCAAATGAATCATGCAGTGGGGTCGATCAGCAGTCACCTAGCGCAATGGGTAGGCGAGCTAAAGTATTCGGATCTTAACGTCGAGATCACTTCCTATGCCAAACGATTTTTATTAGATTCGTTAGCGGTTGCTTGGGCGGGTTCACGCGCGATTGGTACTGAGCCCGTGCACACCTGGGTAGTCGCACAAGGCGGTATTGCTGAAAGTAGAGTTTGGTTGTCTAAAGAGTATCTGCCAGCAACCTCAGCAGCTTTTCTAAATGGAATCTACGCAGCGGCGCTTGATTTTGACAGCGTACACGACCGCGCAACCTCACACCCTGACATTGTGATAATTCCAGCGTTGATGGCACTTGCTGACCGCAAGCCTATGCATGGCAGAGATTTTTTAACAGCCTATGTTGCGGGGGCAGAGATGCACGTGCGTCTGTGTATGGGGATCGGTCATAATCCGGGCTGGTTCATGACCTCTGCGTTGGGCGTGTTTGCCTCGGCGGCGGCTTCGGCCAGAGTGTTGGGCCTGGACGTTACAGGGATTCACACTGCAATGGGGATCGCGTTGAGTCGAGCCGCTGGTACACAACAGTCTTTGGTTGAAGGTTCTCTTGTTAAACGACTACAGTCGGCTTTTGCCGCACGCGATGGGGTCGAGGCGGCTTTTTTGGCCCAGTGCGGCGTGACGTCGCCCAAGCAAATGTTTGAGGGCGAGCGCGGTTTTGATAATTTGTATGAGCCGCTCGATCGAGAACGCACTTTGAGTCAGTTAGGAGAAACTTATTTATTGCAAACGCTCACTTTAAAAAACTATCCGAGTTGTTTTTGTAACCATGCGGCAATCGTTGCGACCGAAAGACTCGTTGCTCAGCATAAACTGACCGCCCAGAGCGTTTCGCAGTGCACGGTACGAATCACGCCTTATATGAATCGCTTGGTTGGTGCGCAGTTTGCGTTAGGTGATAGCCCGCAGGTGGCCGCTCAGTTTAGTGTGCAGTATTCGGTGGCAAGTGTCTTGTTACGCGGCGCGTTCAGACTGCAAGATATTGACGTAGAGGCGGTGTTTGATCCCGCTGTCATGAGTTGTATCGCCAAAATAAAAATCGAAGTCGATGCAAACGAGAGCGGAAAATTCACGCCAGCACCGGTAAGTATCAAAACGACAGACGGACAGATGTTTACTTCTACAGTGACTGAGATTCCTGGTACGCCTGCGCTACCAATGTCTGACGCCCAGGTGCATACAAAAGCGATGGCGTGCTTTACGAGCGGGCCCTTTGCTTTGTCTACCAGGCAGGCCAAGCAGTTGATTGCACGAATTGAGGCAATTGATGAAGTTAAGAATATGCAAAATTTCTGGGATATTTTGCATTGATGTTGCTCGCTAAACAGCTTGAACCGCTGTCTGACGTAGAAAAGAAGTGCGTGTATTCAATCTACCGGCAAGCCAAGCTCTTTGGCAATGGCGCGCAGTTGAATTTCAGTGCTCCCGACTGTGACTGGCGCAACTAAAGCGTCCATCGCCATTCGCATAATCGGTAGCTCTTCGGTCAAGCCCCAGCCTCCGCCCACATGGAGTGCTGTTTGGGTCACCCTGACCACCGCTTGTGTGGCGAAGTATTTTGCGCTCGAGATATCTAGAATGACCTCTTTGATCGGGCAGCCACTATCCCATTTTTCGGCAGCGTAGTAAGTCAGGCGTCTGGTAGCCTCGACATCGACATAAGCGTTAGCAAGCTGGAAAGCGATTGATTGATTCGCGCCAATGGGTCGGCCGAACTGATGCCGCACGCAGGCATAGTCACGGGCCCATTGAAGTGCGTGCTGCATATGACCCAGCCACCTAGCTGCTACCATGATTCGTTCGCGATTAAAGCCCGCCATGATTTCGCGAAAGCCAGCGGGGATTCGTGCTGACTCAGGTATGCGTACTTGTGTAAAGGTGACCCGGTATGTGGGCGCAGGTCGATTCACATAAGTTTCGATGGGTGTCACAAGAACGCCAGGTGTGGTACGCGGTACGGCAAAGAATTGCATCCCCTTGCGTCCTAACGTTGAATCAGTTTGAGCCAACGTGATGAGAATATCGGCGCTAGCCGCCAAGGTAATAAAAGATTTTATTCCATCTAAAATCCACATATCGCCGTCTCGTCGAGCGGTCGTTTGTATGTTTTGGATATCGTTGCCGGCCTCGGGTTCCGTTACGGTGATGGCCACCATGCACTCGCCTTGAATCACGCGTCGCGCGATCTCTTTTTGTGCAGCTGTACCGTACTCGTAAAGTATTGAGCCTGCGACATTTTGAACTAAGACGCTTACTGCTAAATTCGGATTCACAAACGATAACTCTTCCATCGCGATAGCCTCTTCGTAGGCGCCAAGCCCTGAGCCACCGATCGACTCGTCTGCGGTAATGCCGATTAAACCAGCGTGCGCGCAGGCGATATAAAAATCCCGGGGAAATATTTTTTCACGATCAGCCTGTTCCCATCGCGGTGCAACCTCTTTTCGGGCAAAGTGTTGACACATTTCGCGGAAAGCCGCGCGGTCAACGGTATTGCTTGGCGTGCTTCGAGTTTGTGTCATGGTTTAAAACCCATCGAGCGTGCAATGATATTGCGCTGAATGTCGCTCGTCCCTTCTCCAATGACATAGACGAGAGCGTCGCGATGAATACGTCCAACAGGGTATTCGCGCATGATTCCTGCCCCGCCAAGGATCCGAATGGCCCCTTCACTAACTTTGAGAGCTGTCTCACTTGCAATCAGTTTGACCTTTGCAGCCAAGGCAGGGTTCAACTGGCCTTGATCAACTTTCCACGCGCCGTGATAAACCAACCATTGCGCGGCTTCGATATCGGCGGCCATATCCGCCAAGCGATGGGCGATTGCTTGATAGTTACCAATCTTTTTATTGGCAACTTCACGTTCATTGGCGTAACTCAAGGCCGCCTCAAAGGCGGCCTTTGCCATGCCTAAGCAGTTAGCGGCAACGCCAACACGATTTTCACTCAAGGAGTCAAGTAAGGTGGGATAGGTTCCGGTGCGTGCGCCTAGCAAGCAATCGTCAGGGATAAAAACATTTTCGATAAAGAGAAGCCCGGTTTCTGACCCGCGGATACCTTCTTTTTTGAGCGAAGTAATCGTCAGTCCGGGGCAAGGAAGCTCGACGATAAATAGGCTGACCGAATCGGCCGATAGTTCGGGGCTAGTACGCGCCGCCAGCAAAATAAAATCTGCAATAGGTGAGTTGGTGATGTAAAGTTTACTGCCATTCAAAAGCCAGCCCCCTGAAATCTTTTCGGCACGAGTTTTCATCGCGCGAATGTTCGAACCGCCGTCGGGTTCGCTCAGCCCAAAGCCTGAGATCTTTTCACCCTTTAGTGCAGGCTTGAAAAATCGTTCAAGCTGCTCGGGCGTGCCGCAGCGCCAAATTGGCCAAATACCTAGGTGCGAGTGGGCGGACCATGCCGAAGCGAAGGCTTGACAGACTCGACTGAACTCTTCGCGAATAATGCAGTCGGCGACCTTATCCATTCCACTTCCGCCGGCGACTTCTGGGTAGCGCACGCCTAGCAGCCCTAAGGCACCCCATTTTTTAAATAATTCACGAGGAAATGTTTCGCTCTCTTCGGCTTCGCGTACCAGAGGCAACATTTCTTGCTTGGCGAAGCGCGCCGCCATTTCACGAACCGCTAAGTGTTCCGCAGAAAAACTGAAATCTAGAGCCACTTTATTTTCTCTTTTTTTAGTATTTTTAGTCTGAAAGATACGGCTGAGTCATGATAACGATTGAAAAGGGTGCGAGTCAATGTCGCTTCAGTATTGCAGTGCAAGGTAGAGCACGATCATCCGCACGCGGATATTTCGTAGAGCACAGACCGTCTTAAGGTAAAGCGTTTGACTTTACAGTCAGTCTACTCGTACCATAAGACCAATAAACGTAGCATTCTTAACGTAAAACAATAAAAAAGGATTATGCGATGACGGTGTTAAAAAGTAGGTACGTGTTGAGAGCGGTCGCTTTTTTTTGTTGCCTGATCGTGGGGCAGACTGCGCAGGCCCAAAATGATTTCCCTAATAGACCGGCAAGAATTGTTGTTGCGTCGGTAGCTGGCGGTATTCTTGATACGGTCGCACGTACGATCGCTCAAGGTTTGTCAGTGAATACGGCTCAACAATTTGTGATCGAGAACAGAGCGGGTGCGGGTGGCTTGATCGGTACCGAGTACGTTGCTAAAGCTACGCCTGATGGTTATACCGCAGGTCATGTCGCCACAAGCCACGCGATTAATCCTGCTGTCTACGCCAAGATGCCTTACGACACGCTTCGAGATCTCGCAGCTGTCGCGCAGACGGTAAATTTAACAAATGTGCTCGTCGTGCAAAGTTCATTCCCAGCGAACAATTTACTTGAATTAATTGCGCTCGCAAAAACGCAACCTGGAAAGCTGACGTTTGGTTCGGCGGGGGTAGGGCAGTCTAACCACTTGTCGGGTGAAATATTAAAGCAGATGGCAGGGATTGATTTGGTGCATGTTCCTTATAAGGGAAGCGCGCCGGCATTGATTGACCTGTTGGCGGGCACGACCTCGATGATGTTTGTCGATGCACTGTCTGCTATGCCGCATATTCAATCGGGGAAATTGAAGGTTATTGCTGCAACCGGTTTTAAACGGTCGGCGTCTTTACCTCAGTACCCCACATTAAATGAATCGGGGTTGCCGGGTTTTAATGGTAATTCTTGGCTGGGTTTGGTCTTGCCCGCCGGCACTCCCAGCGGCATCGTGGCTCAACTGAGCGCTCAGGTTTCGAAAGTGCTCAATCAGCCTGAAATGAGGGCGAAGTTACTTTCTCAAGGGGTCGAGCCTGTGGGTAGTACCCCGTCAGAATTTAAGGCTTTTCTTGAAGTTGAAATTAAGCGGTATGGTGAGGCAGCAAGAGCCGCAAATATTCAACCACAATAAACCAAGTAGTAATCTGTTTTCTAAGAGGTGAGTCATGCCCAGACGCTTAACGCTGCAACTGAACTGCTTGACTGGGTTCGTTCGTTACCTAGCGTGCCTACTGGTGCTGTGCGCGCCGCTGGCAGCCCAGACATATCCTGATCGTGCAATCAAAATCATTGCTCCGATCGCACCGGGTGGGTTAACCGATATGCTGGCGCGGGATATCGCGGCGGGTTTATCAAAAAAACTATCTCAGTCTGTCATTGTTGAAAATCGCCCAGGCGGTGGGGGTACGATCGGTATGATGGCTGCAGCGAAAGCGCAGCCTGATGGTTACACACTTGTCTTTGTGTATGGCGGAGTCGCCAGCGTGAATCCAATTTTGTATCCCGATTTACCTTACAACACGTTACGTGATTTTGCGCCGATTAGTTTGACGGGCACGTTCTCACAGCTTCTCATTGCAAGACCAGATTTTCCGGCTAAAAATACAGCCGAGTTTTTGGCTTTGGCGCGGGCTAAGCCTGAAGCGCTAAATTATGGTTCAGCGGGTAACGCGACGACTTCACATATGGGAATGGAGCTTTTTAAGCGCGCGACTGGCATTCAGTTAACGCATGTGCCCTACAAGGGCGAGGCCCAGGTGTTGAGTGACATTATGGGCGGACAAATTGATGTGGCTTTTAACACGGTGACCTCAGTCTTACCTTTTTTAGAAACCGGTCGACTCAAGGTGCTCGGAATATCAACGCTACAGCCCTCTGCGCTTTTGCCCAACGTGAGTCCGGTTGCCTTAAGTGGTGCGACGGGCTTCGAGGTGAAGGGCTGGTATGGAGTGCTGGCTCCTGCGGGCACGCCCGTCAAGATCATTGACTTTTTAAATCAAACACTGCGCGATGTTTTTGCTGACACTGCGCTGGTAGATAAACTTGCGAAACAAGGCGTTGAATTAAACGGTTCAAGTCCCGAGCAGGCCACAAAGTTCATTGCCGATGAAACTGAAAAATGGCGAAAAGTCATCCAAGAGGCAGGAATAAAGGCGAACTAAGATGCCGCCGTCGATCGCAAATGTGTTTTTTACCTGCATAGAGTTTACGTCCCAAATGGCACGTGACCTGACACTGTCATGAGTGCTTGGGATCCGAGCGATCAGCCTGTTTTGGCAGATTTTGCAATTGGGCAGGTCATTAACAGCTACGCAAGAACGGTCACTGAAGCTGATTTAATTACCTTCACTCAGTTCGCAGGAATGAGTCTGCCGATTTTTATTGACGCAGACTATGCAAAGAATGAGGGTCCACACGGCGAAAGAATTTGTCCAGGATTTATGACGGCCTCAATCGCAGGAGGCATGCTTGAGCGTATTTTGGGACACCATGTGATCGCTGGCTTGGGGATGGATGCGTTTCAGTTTAAGGTGCCGGTAAAAATTAACGATACCTTGCATATTCAGGTCTCAATTATTGATCGGCGTTTAACGAAAAATATCACGCGAGGTATTTTGAGTCTTGAGATTCAGACTATCAATCAGCGACGTCAGCAGGTGCTGACATTCAAGGCTTCGGTTTTGATGAAAGCTTAGTCATTATTCAACCAATAACGATTGCACGGAGACAAAGATGAAGGTACCAAGGTTTTTAATTAGCCATAGAAAAGGGGTCCTACTGACCGGTGTATGGTTAGCCTGCTTGACGTTCTTTCATCCGACGATTGCGCAAACTCAGTCGAGTCTTTCAAACAAGCCAATTAAGATTATTGCGCCTGCCGCACCGGGAGGAATTCTTGATTTAACAAGTCGTTTATTAGGTGAAAAATTATCTGCACAAATTGGCCGACCGGTGATCGTTGAAAATCGACCGGGTAATGGTGGCATGTTGGGTGTACAAGCCATGCTGCGCGCTGAGCCAGATGGCACGACGTTGGTGATGGGTAGCCTCGGTCCGAATGCGGCAAATTATGCCTTACATAAAACGATGTTGTATGAGAAAAAAGACTTGGCACCATTAATTCATGTGCTGTCAATGCCCGATGTACTGGTTGTCAATACAAATTTACCAGTCAAAAATATGCAAGAGTTGCGCACTTTAAGTCGGACCAAGCCCGGCGGTTTGTCGATGGCCGTATCGACCAGCGGCTCTTCTGGACATCTGGCGGGCGAGTTGATAAAAATTGAAGCCGATATTTCTGCAGTCAACATTATTTATAAAGGTGCAGCACCGGCTTTAATCGATTTGGTCGGCGGTCAAGTTGACTTGATGGTTGACAATCTGATTACGGCAATGCCTTTGATCCGACAGGGCAAATTGCGTGCCATTGCAGTGACGAGTGCCGAGCGCAGTCCAGAATTGCCGGATATTCCAACAATGATCGAAGCGGGTCTGCCAAAGGTTGAGGTCTATGTATGGCTCGGTTTATTCGCCTCGGCACAAACGCCCGTGCCGATTCTCGAAGAGTTGAATCGAGTGCTACAGCAAACCTTGGCTAGCCCTGAGGTGAAAGCTAGGTTCGCACAGCAGGGCGGGACAGCTGTTGGTGGAACACGTGGGCAGTTTGAAAAATTTGTTGATGCTGAAATTATTCGTTGGGATACGGTAATTAAGGCCAGTAAGATTTCTGCGGAGTAAACGCAATGGGACAACTCAGCGCAGCCTTGCAGCTGTATGCGACGCAGACTCCCGATCGCGTTGCTTATCGGATGATTCCGTCAGGCGTTGAGGTGACTTGGTTTGAGCTCGAGCAGCGTACTCGACGCTGTGCGTTGGCGATGCTCTCGGCGGGTTTGGTAGAGGGTGACTGTATTGCCGTCTATTTAGAAAACCACCCGCGTTACTTTGAGATTTGTTGGGCTGCCCATCGTATCGGTTTGTATTACGCTCCGATTAGCCTGCATCTCAAGCAGAGTGAACTTGAATATATCGTTAAAGATTGCGACGCAAAGCTTTTGTTCTTGTCTGGGCAAACCATCAAAAATCTTTCGTTGCCTTGGTTATCGGCATTATCTGCGCGCGCGATCCTTCTTGACACTGAAGACGCCAACGCCTTTAGTTATGACGCGTGGGTGAGTTCGGTATCGTTGGATACGAGCCTGCCCGAGATTGACATTGAGGGTACTGATTTTTGCTATTCATCTGGGACAACTGGCGTACCCAAGGGGATTAAGCGCCCGTTACAAAAAGCAAATGGGTATTTTCAAGCAGCGGGTGATCCGCGTACACGGTGGAAAGAGTTTTCAGCAGATAGCGTCTATCTGTCTACAGCGCCTTTCTACCATGCCGCACCCGTTAGATGGAATTTGGCAGTCATTAAAGCTGGCGGTGCGGCGATGATGATGACGAAGTTTGATGCAAGCCTTGCACTCAAAACAATCGAGCAGTTTAGTGTGACGCATGGACAATGGGTGCCCACTATGTTTGCACGCATGCTGCGTCTGTCTGAACAAGAGCGTCAACGATATGACGTATCAAGTTTGCGTTACATCATTCACGCAGCGGCGCCGTGCCCGGTGCCGCTTAAACAGCAGGTGATTGATTGGTTTGGCCCCATCGTGTTCGAATATTATGCCGGCACTGAGTTGGTTGGTCGAACCTCAATCGACTCGTTCGAATGGCTTGCGCATCGAGGGTCGGTTGGTCGCGCCGAATTCGGGGCCGTGCACATCTGCGATCCTAACGGTAACGAATTAGGCTGCAGAGAAAACGGAGTCATTTATTTTTCTGGCGGTGGTTCGTTTGAATATCATAAAGACCTAGCGAAGACGCTGGCTGCCTACAATGCTCGAGGTTGGGCAACGTATGGAGATATTGGCTATTTGGATGAAGAGGGTTACCTGTATCTGACAGACCGTCTGGCGAATACGATTGTGTCTGGTGGCGTCAATATCTACCCCCAAGAGGCCGAGAATGTACTCAGCACACATCCGGCAGTTAAGGATGTTGCGGTTGTGGGCGTGCCTGACGAGGAGTTTGGTGAGAGTGTTCGAGCTGTGGTTGAATTGCTTGATCCAAAAATGGCGTCTCAAGCGCTTTCGAGCGAGCTCATCGCCTTTTGCCGCGCTCAAATCTCTTCACTAAAGTGCCCCAAGGCGATTGATTTTGTTACGAACTTACCCCGTACCGAGACAGGTAAGCTGTTAAAACGAGAGGTTCGAGAGCGCTATTGGCAGGGTAAAGGTCAAAGCAGAATCGCGAATTAAGTTCATTCAACTGACTTCTCAAGGATACCCGTTACTAGGGTAATTGCTATGACAAGTTCATTGACGGCGGCTGAGTCCGCTTCTATAGTGGATCAGGCAGCGGTTAGGCGTTTGGTTTGAGCACAAATTCAAACAGAGCCAAAGCCCCCCCAAGCGATTCTGCTGAGTCGCCATAACAAAACGAGGAGCAGCAATGAACGAAGCATCAAAATCACGTCGCCAGCTATTACAAGCGGGTTCGGCTGCGGGCGCGATGGCCCTACTGGGCTTGCCTGCGATTGTCAAAGCGCAGTCTGACAAAATCCGTATCGGTCACTTAACCCCCTTGACCGGCTTTTTAGGCCCACTTGGTGAGTATGGCACCATGGGGATCAAGCAAGCCGTAGATGAGGTCAACAAAGCGGGCGGCATTACTGGGCGTCAGGTCGAACTCATTTCAGAGGACTCTGTGAATCCAGCCACGGCTGCAAGTAAAGCGCAGCGTATGTTTGAGCGCGATGGCGTGATGTGCTTGCTGGGCGAAATTAACTCTGCCTCAGGCTTGGCGATTAGCCAAGTCGCTTTGCGCAACAAAAAAATCTTTATCAATACCGGTGGCAACTCAGACGAATTGCGTGGCAAAAGCTGCAACAAGTTTATGTTTCACGTTGAGTGTGCCAACTCCATGTATGTAAATACTTTGGGTCGCGCGCTGTTGAAACAAGGTATGGTGAAAGGTAAGTCTTGGTACTTTTTGACTGCTGACTATGCGTTTGGACATGACTTGACTCGTGTCGCGAGTCGCTTTTTGGCTGCGCAGGGTGGAAAGATTTCGGGCGAAGATAAGGTGCCTACTGACGCCACCGATTACTCAGCCTATATGTTGAAGATTCGTCAGGCAAAACCTGATGTTGTGATCTCTAACCTTGCCGGTACGCAAATCACCAGCTTCATGAAGCAATATTCAGAGTATGGGCTGCCTTTCCCGATTGCCGGGTTTGGTTTTGATACCGCGTTGGCTTGGGGTGCGGGTGCGGATAACTTTTTGGGAACCTGGCCTGTGCCATGGCACCATGATGTCGATTCGCCGACCTCAAAAGCGTTTGTCGCCGAATTCATTAAGCGTCAAGGCAAACCACCTGAAAACCAAGCGTGGGGCGATTACACCGTCATGAAAATCATGGCGCAAGCTATGAACGAGTTGAAATCAACGGATTCAATGAAGGTGATTGAGCATCTTGAAAAAGGTGCACCGTTTGATATTATGAAAGGCCGTCCCGGTTATTTCCGTGGTTGGGATCATCAGTTGATGCAACAGATGTATACCTTGACGCCCAAGAAAAAGGGCGCAGCCCGCGACAAGTGGGATTTCCTGCAGCTTGGCGAGGTAGTTCCTAACGCCAACGAGTCGCTCGAAATCATTGCACCGACACGTGAAGAGAATCCCTGCAATATTACTTAACCGGATTCCCACTGCGTCTAAGCCTTTTGTAGGCTGATTCACTCCCGTGATCTGACAAGGTTACGGGAGTCGTTTTATTTTTATGGTTTGAATGTCGATGCAAGTCATCTTTTTTTTAGAACAAGTTTTGAATGGCCTTTTGATTGGCGGCTATTACCTGCTGATCGCGCTTGGGCTCTCGCTGATTTTTAGCTTGGGTGGAATCGTCAACTTGGCGCACGGTGCGTTTTATGCGCTAGGTGCCTACGGCGCTGTCGTATTGACGCAGTACGTCGGGTTTGGTGGAGCGCTTGTGCTTTCGCCCGTGTTGGTGGGGTTGTTAGGTATTGCGTTCGAGCGTTTTCTTTTGCGCCGCTTTTACCAAAGTGATCCAATTTTAGGCTTGCTGCTCACCTTCGGTTTGGCGATGATCGCCGAGCAAATCATTCGAATGATTTGGGGTTCGAGCCCATTGGCATACTCGATTCCATCAGCCTTGAAAGGCCAGATCGTGTTGGGTGATTTTATTTATTCGCGCTACCGCTTAGTGATGTTGTTGGTGGTAATCGGCGCGATGGTGGGATTGTGGTGGCTGCTCAATAAGACCGCTTTTGGGCGTGTGGTGCGAGCCGGTACGCAACGCCCCGATATGGTTGCGGTGTTGGGCATTCGCCTGAATCACTACATGACGGGTGCTGTTGTGCTTGGGGTAAGCCTTGCCGCGCTCGCAGGAGTCTTGCTTGCACCGCTTGCCGGCGTGCACCCTGCGATGGGCGCCGAGATTATGACAGCTGCCTTCGTGGTGGTCGTGATTGGCGGGATGGGTAGCTTTTGGGGGGTTGTGCTGGCGGCAGTGCTTGTGGGTGTTGTGCGCGGCATTACGACGTTCTTTTACCCGCCCGCCTCTGAGGCGTCGATGTATGTGTTG
This sequence comes from Bordetella parapertussis, assembly GCA_945872285.1. Classification (GTDB taxonomy): domain Bacteria; phylum Pseudomonadota; class Gammaproteobacteria; order Burkholderiales; family Burkholderiaceae_B; genus Zwartia; species Zwartia parapertussis_D. The sequence continues at coordinate 18,529 of CAMBZR010000050.1, forward strand.
ATGATTCTGGTTCTGCTGCTGCGCCCGCGCGGTTTACTGGGTGAGCGCATTGAGCGATTTGAATAAGAAGCCGGCATGACAAACGTAAATACACAAAAATACTTGCCCTTAGGCCTAGCACTCCTAGGGTTGCTAATTTCGCCTTTCATTATGCGTTCGCTGGGGTTGACTCCAGGCACTGCGACCGATGTGGTGATCTATGCGATGGCAGCTCTTGGTTTAAATCTGTTAGTTGGGCACACTGGCTTAACTTCCTTTGGGCACGGTGCTTTTTTCGGCATTGGTGCTTACGCAGCCGCCTTGTCTCAAAAGCATTGGTTTGAAGGGCAAATGGTCTTGCCTATTTTGTTCACGATCGTCTTTTGCGCGTTGCTTGCCACATTAGTGGGCGCGCTTATTTTGCGGCGCCGTGGCGTTTATTTTTCGCTTCTGACGCTGGCGTTTTCAGCGCTGACCTTCGCGATTGCGTTTCGCTGGACGGCTTTGACCGGTGGTGAGAATGGCCTGGGCAATGTCATTCGCCCTGAGATGGGAATCTTGCAACTCGATGAACCTGTTCCTTATTTGATTGCAGTCAGCATCATTGGTTGGTTAGTGTTGTATTTAGTTTGGCGTATTTTGCGTTCACCCTTCGGCCATGTGCTCGCGGCGATTCGCGAAAACGAACAGCGAGCCCAATTTCAAGGCTATGACACGCAACGCTACAAGCTATTCGCCTTTGTGATCTCGGGCACGATAACCTCCTTGGCAGGTAGCTTACTCGCGTTTCATTATCGGTTTGCCTCGGCAGACCCCACGTCGGTCACGTTTTCGGGTGAACTCCTGGCGATGGTGGTGATCGGTGGCATGCATAGTCTGCTCGGTCCGGTCGTGGGCGCATTTTTCTATATTCTGTTTCGCGAATACTTATCGATCTGGACACCCAATTGGTTGCTATATTTTGGCTTGCTCTTTGTGGCGTTTATTATTTTTTCACCGAAGGGCCTTGTGGGTGTCTGGGCGCAAGTCAAAAAACGTTTCAAACCCGAAAAAGAAACTGATGCGGCGATGAGCGCACGCAAGATTTATCAGGGCTTAGCATTCCCAAAATTTCTGCAACCCAAGGTACTTGACGCCGTTGCGCTCGAAGTGTCTGGCATCGCTAAAAGCTTTGGTGGCGTCAAGGCCGTGCGTGATTGCAGTTTGACCTTGCGCTCTGGGATTTATGCGTTGATCGGACCAAATGGTTCGGGTAAGACAACAACCTTTAACTTGATCTCGGGTATGTTTGTACCTGATCAAGGGAAGGTGATGCTCTATAACAAATCATTAACGGGTTTGTCGTCAGACAAAATTAGTCAGCTAGGCTTGGCGCGTTCTTTTCAGATTACCAATCTGTTTAAGGGACTGACGATTTATGAAAATCTTCGTCTATCCGTTCAGGCACGTCACAAGGGACACTTTAATATTTGGCGTGATATCGACTCTTACCAGTCGGTGCATGAGCAAACCGCCGAGCTGATTAAGTATCTGGGCTTAGAGGGCATTGAACACAGCGAAGCGGCCAGCATGTCTTATGGCGGCCAGCGCTTAGTCGATATGGGTATCGCGCTGGGCTGTCATCCAAAAGTCTTACTGCTTGACGAACCGTTAGCGGGGTTGGCCGCAGCCGAACGTGAACGTATTTCTAATCTGATTCAAACGATTCAGCATCACATTCCGGTACTGATTGTTGAGCATGATCTGGATCGTGTCTTAGGATTTTCACAGAACGTGACGGTGATGAACGACGGCAATGTCTTAATGTCAGGGACGCCGGCCGAGGTTCGAAGCGATCTCCGGGTGCAAGAGGTCTATACCGGTAAAGGTACGCCCGCGATACAAGCGCGAACAGCTGCTTCAAGCCTACCCGATGACGTACTGTTGTCGTTTGACAAGATCAACAGTTTTTATGGCAAGAGCCATATTCTGAACGACGCGTCGCTCAATGTGCGTCGGGGTGAAATCGTTGCCTTGCTGGGCCGTAATGGCGCAGGTAAATCGACGCTACTCAAGGCGCTCACGGGGTTGGTCGAACCTGTGGGTGGCGAGATCATGTTTGACGGTCAGAAGATCTCTGGCATGGCTGCGCCTGATATCGCTCGTATTGGTGTCGGCTATGTTCCGCAGGGCCGCGGTTTGTTTGCGGGTATGTCGGTGCGCGATAACTTTGCCTTAGGCAGAATGAACCGAGTCAACCCAGCGATTGGCGGCACTTATTGGACCGAAGAAAAAATCTTCGAATATTTTCCACGCCTGAAGGACCGGATGGATGTTGCGGCGGATTACTTGTCGGGCGGCGAACAGCAAATGGTTGCTGTGGCGCGGGCATTATCTGGCAATATCAAATTACTCTTGCTGGATGAACCGTTTGAAGGTTTGGCGCCAGCCGTTATCAATGAGCTGTTTATGGTTTTCGATAAATTGCGCAGCGAGGTTTCAATTTTGATTGTCGAGCACAACCTTGATTTGGTGTTGGCCTTGTCAGACCGTGTGTTCGCTCTTGAGCGTGGTCAAGTGTTTCATGAAGGGCCCGCCAAAGCGCTGCTAGACGATCTAGATTATCGTAAGAAGATTCTTTGGATGTGAGGAATGTGGATTTTTGTATATGATAATTTATAGATTTCATTTTTTGAGACAGCAATGACAGCGGAAATTTCATTTCGGTTAGATGGTCAGCGTGCGTTAGTCACAGCTGGTGCGCAGGGAATAGGGCGTGCCATTACAGAGGCGCTGCTTGCTCAAGGTGCACAAGTGCACGTATGTGATATTGATGCCGCAGCGCTAAAGAATGTGCATGCCGCGTTTCCACAAGTCACTGTGACGTTGACGGATATTTCGAACGAAGCTCAGGTGGCAGAGATGTTTGCTGGCCTGAAGCAGCGTTGGGGTGGTCTTGATATCTTGGTGAACAACGCTGGCATTGCGGGGCCAACGGCGGCAATCGAAGACACGTCCTTGGCTGAATGGCAGCAGACGATTGATGTGAACCTCACGGGCACGTTTCTCTGTACGCGCAGCGCGGTGCCGCTCATGAAGCCACACGGTGGCAGCATCGTCAATATTTCTTCAGCAGCGGGCCGTTTAGGGTTTCCGTTGCGCTCGCCGTATTCGGCCTCAAAGTTTGGGGTAATTGGTTTGACAGAAACCTGGGCGATGGAGCTCGGGCCTCAGGGTATCCGTGTCAATGCGATTTTGCCCGGCATTGTGGAAGGTCCGCGTCAAGATCGAGTCCTCAGCGCCAAAGCCAAATCTTATGGGATTACACTAGAGCAGATGCGCGCGCGTGCGCTTGACCGGGTGTCTATGCGTACAACGGTGACGGCTCACGATATTGCGACTCAAATCGTTTTTATTTGCTCTAAAGCAGGTGCCAAGGTCTCTGGGCAAAGCTTGTCAGTGGACGGCAACGTCGAAACGCTCGTTCCGTAAAATTTCATTTTCGTATTACGCAATCGATTGAAGTATTTATCTACAACCTAATTACTCTTCGGAGATCGTCGTGCCTAGAAAAGTCATTATTACCTGCGCAGTTACGGGCGCAATTCATACACCAAGCATGTCGCCCTATATTCCGGTCACCGCGCAAGAAATCGCCGATGCGGCGATTGGTGCTGCACAAGCCGGCGCTGCGATCGTACACCTACACGCACGCGATCCTAAAGATGGCAGCCCGTCACAAGACCCAGATTTGTTCAAGAAGTTTTTACCCCAGATCAAAGAAAAAAGCGACGTCGTCATCAACTTAACGACAGGCGGTGCTCCGACCATGACGATCGAAGATCGCCTGCGTCCTGCGCATTATTTCAAGCCTGAAGTGGCCTCGCTAAATATGGGTTCGATGAACTTTGGTTTGTTTGACATGTTGAAGCGTTTTAAAACGTTCAAGCACGATTGGGAGCCTAAATATTTAGCCGGTAGTGATGATCGCGTCTTTAAAAACACCTTTAAAGATATCGCACATATTTTGACCTCGTGTAGCGAAAACAATACGCGTTTTGAGATCGAGTGTTATGACATTGGTCATCTCTATACGGCAGCGCATTTTATTGATCGTGGCTTAATCAAAGCGCCATTCTTAATTCAATCGGTCTTTGGTATCTTGGGAGGCATTGGCCCCCATCCTGAAGACGTTCTGCACATGAAGCGCACAGCAGACCGTTTGTTTGGCAACGATTATCAATGGTCGGTGCTGGGTGCGGGTCGCAATCAAACACCGATCGCCACGCAATCCGCCACAATGGGTGGTCATGTGCGTGTGGGCCTCGAAGACTCGTTGTGGGATGGCCCAGGCGCGCTTGCGAAATCGAATGCTGATCAGGTGACGCGTATGCGCAAGATCATCGAGGGCTTGTCACTCGAAGTCGCCACGCCCGCCGAGGCGCGCGACATCCTGAAGCTTAAAGGGCGCGATAACGTAAATTTCTAAACCCCTATGAATACACTTCGCGGCTGTTGCCTTAGTCTGCTCCTGCTTTTTTGCACGAGCAGTCAATTTGCGCATGCTGCTGAGGTGGGGCAAACGATTCGTGTCTCTGGGCTGGTTTCGCTTAGTGGCCAAACGATGACTGCTGAGCAGTTAGCCGGAAAATATTTGATTATTCAAGTGTGGGCCTCTTGGTGCCCCTATTGCCACAAACAAAATCTCAACTTACAAAAACTTGCCCCGCAACTGTTGCCAGAGAAGGTCCTTATCGTAGCGCTCTCAGTTGATCGCGATGAATTCAGTGCCCAAAACTATGCCGAGCAACATGCCTTTCCGTTTTTGACCGCCATGATGACGCCAGAGTGGTCGGCAACCCTTGGCAAGCGGCGGGGCATTCCGGAACTCTATGTCGTGAACCCTCAGGGCAAAGTCGTTCAAAAAGACTTTGGTCTGATGGTCGGTGCCGATCTTTTTGAACTCAAAAAATATGGTCAATAAATTTTTGTACTAAGGCTTGATGTACGCGTATTTGTCTTTAAATTGCAAATCGGCGATGCGCACGACCCCCGAAGGTGTGAACTCAGCATCCAGAATAAATTGGTCTTTGTTGAGTTTACGATTTTTGAGTGTGATTTCGCAGACTTCAAAGCGTACGCCTCGTGACTTCAAAGCGGAAATCAAGGGCGCATACTCAACGACATTTTTGTCATCTTTCGCGCCTTCAATGAGCAGGTCAACCCCTTCGGCGTGAGTGACAGCGATGATTTTCGTCTGGGGTGCCACATCCAAGTGATTGCGAATATTACGTAACCCTTTTAAGCCTTGAATCGAAGCATTGTCGAGGTGATAGACCACGCTAGACTGCGCCGCTGCAGAACCCACGCTTAACATGCCAAGCAGCAAGAGCAGGGCACAGGCAGTTTGTTTCAGTTGTGCTGACATGAGAATCCTTTTTATTTAAACAGCGCGCATGATTTGCGTAAAGAACTGAATAGGCTCGATTGCAGAGCGCTGGCTGAGTTTACGCGAGCCCCGGATTATTGGCAGCGCCCTTAATGGTTGGCATATTCAGCGGACTTGCTTTGACTGTTTTGATATCTTTCAAGTACGTGGTCATCAAGTCCCATATCGGTTCACCGCCAGCTTGCTTGGCTTCTGCTGAGACAGGGGCCCACCCTGCAACCTTATAGGTGCTATTTGCATCAATGAGCTTGTCGCCCAAGCGCATGTCAGAAATGCGTTTGCCAGCCCCCGCCGTAGGATCAATCGTGTATTGCAATCCACCCACGCGCACCATATCGCCACCCTGTTGATAATAGGGATCAGGATTAAACAGATTATCGGCGACATCTTCAAGAATCGTCTTGAGCATTTCGCCTTTCATCATAGTGGTGGTGGTGTAGGGGTAGGTAATGGCAGTTTGATCCATCAAGTGTTCGAAGGTGATGGTTTGGCCGGGTAATAAAGATGTGCCCCAGCGAAAGCCTGGAGAGAAAGCAATCGGTGCGTCTTTGACTGCCATCAAGCCATCAAGAATCAGTTGATCGAAGCTGCCGTTAAAGTTGCCGCGGCGATAAAGCAGGCCTTCAGTGACGGCAAGGGGTTGAGCCAACTTGGCCTCAAACGGATTGCGTAATTTTTTGATTAAAGTTGCCATCTCTGGATCGGCAGGCAATAAGTCTGAGAACACCGGCATCAACTTGTAGCGCACATCAGAGACCTTGCCGGCCTTCACGTCAACATCTAAAACACCTAAAAACTTTCCGTTCGACCCGGCATTGGTGACGAGAGTGACGCCTCCTTTGTTGCTGACTTTAATCGGAGCAGGGACGCCATCATGTGTGTGTCCACCTAGGATCACGTC
>CAMBZR010000051.1 GCA_945872285.1 Bordetella parapertussis
TGGCGCCCACAAAGCACGTATATCCGGCGCCCCCCATACTGGGAGGGCGCACTGGCCGGCGAACGTACGCTGACAGGCATGCGTCCGTTGGCCGTGCTGGGTGACAACATCACCACCGACCACTTGTCACCTTCAAACGCCATCATGCTCGACAGCGCCTCTGGCGAATACTTGGCAAAGATGGGCGTGCCCGAAGAAGACTTCAACTCATATGCCACGCATCGCGGCGATCATTTAACGGCGCAACGCGCGACCTTTGCTAATCCAAAACTGTTGAATGAGATGGTGCTCGAAAACGGCAAGGTCAAACAAGGATCGCTGGCACGCCTAGAGCCCGAAGGCAAAGTCACACGCATGTGGGAGGCGATCGAAACCTACATGGAACGTCAGCAGCCTTTAATTATCGTGGCGGGCGCCGACTATGGCCAAGGATCGTCGCGCGACTGGGCCGCCAAAGGCGTTCGACTGGCTGGCGTTGAAGCCATTGCTGCAGAGGGCTTCGAGCGCATCCATCGCACCAACTTGGTGGGCATGGGCGTCTTACCGCTTGAGTTCAAAGCAGGCGTCAACCGGCTGACCCTTGGCTTGGATGGCACAGAAATCTACGACGTGATCGGCGCACGCACACCACTCGCGACCCTTACGCTTGGCATTCAGCGTAAGAATGGTGAGCGCATCGAGGTACCTGTGACGTGCCGCCTCGACACCGCCGAAGAAGTCTCGATTTATGAAGCAGGCGGCGTGCTGCAACGTTTTGCGCAAGATTTTCTTGAGTCGACTGCGGCAGCCTAATGCAGAACAATCACACGTTGAAGGAAATCGCTATGAGTCACGCCCCACAGATCAAAGTCCCCGCCACCTACATACGCGGTGGCACCAGTAAAGGCGTTTTTTTTCATCTGGAGGATTTACCCAAAGCCGCACAAGTGCCGGGTCCTGCGCGTGACGCGCTCTTGCTCAGAGTGATCGGCAGCCCCGACCCCTACGGCAAACAAACTGACGGCATGGGTGCTGCAACCTCAAGCACCAGCAAGACCGTGATCCTATCAAAAAGCACTCGACCCGATCACGATATTGACTATCTGTTTGGTCAGGTATCGATCGACAAGCCCTTCGTTGACTGGAGCGGCAACTGCGGCAATCTGACGTCTGCTGTCGGGCCCTATGGGATTAGCAATGGTTTGGTCGATGCTGCACGTATCCCGAAAAATGGGATTGCAACAATCCGAATCTGGCAAGCCAACATCGGAAAAACGATTATTGCTCACGTGCCGATGACCGATGGCGCAGTGCAAGAAACCGGCGACTTTGAATTAGACGGCGTGACGTTTCCAGCTGCAGAAGTTCAGCTCGAATTTATGGATCCAGCGGCAGACGAGGACGACGGCGGCGGCGCGATGTTTCCGACGGGCAATCTCGTAGATGATCTAGAGGTACCGGGCGTTGGAACCTTCAAGGCCACCATGATTAACGCTGGCATTCCGACAATTTTTGTCAATGCTGCCGATATTGGCTATAAGGGCACCGAGTTACAAGACGACATCAACAGCGACCCCAAAGCGCTGACCATGTTTGAAACGATTCGTGCCTATGGTGCCGTGCGAATGGGGCTGATCAAACATATCGACGAGGCTGCAACGCGTCAGCACACACCTAAAGTCGCCTTCGTTGCCAAGCCTGCAGATTACGTTGCGTCAAGTGGCAAAGCGATCTCCGCCAAAGACACCAACGTGCTCGTGCGTGCCATGTCAATGGGCAAGCTACACCACGCCATGATGGGTACCGCGGCCGTCGCGATTGGTACTGCCGCGGCCATACCAGGCACATTGGTCAACTTAGCGGCTGGTGGTGGCGATCTTGAGGCGGTACGTTTTGGTCACCCCTCGGGCACCTTGAGGGTGGGCGCACAGGCAAAGCTGGTCGATGGCCAGTGGACGGTGACAAAAGCCATCATGAGCCGCAGCGCACGTGTGCTGATGGAAGGCTGGGTTCACGTACCTGGTGGGCTGCTCTGATGTCTGAATACCTGTCAGTGGCTTTACATTTCGCGTTTACGACTTTTATCACCTGCGCGATGGTGTTTTTTATCTCGGGCGCTTATTTAATGCTTTTTAAAATTCGTTACGCTAACGAGCTTTTTAAGCATCCTTACTTAAAAGAACGCGCCTTTAATCAATATTCGCTTTCCATTCAGATGACGATTGTGCTGGATTATTTTTTGCGGCTCGCGTTTCCAAAATCAAAAACATGGATCGCCGCCAATGCCAACGAGTTGTTAAAGCACGTTGATCCTCAAGATATTCCCACCAATATCAAATGGCCGATCGTAGGACTTTGGGGGGGCTGCTTGATTGGTATGGTCGCAATGCTCACACTTTGGACTTTACTGATTATCGGAACCGCCAAATGACTGCTGCGGCAAACCCCCTCGTTGAGCATGACGCCTCGGAACAATGCTTTTTTATGGTGGTCGACTCCCAGCGCTGTGTGCTGGACTACACGCGGCAGGGCACACTAATGACGATCACCCACACTGGCGTACCTGAAGCCTTGGGCGGCCGCGGCCTTGCGGCGCAACTCACGCACTTTGCGCTCGAGTACGCGCGCGCGCAGCACTGGAAAGTCATGCCTCGCTGCAGTTACGTGGCGACCTATATGCAGCGCCATGCTGAGTTTGCGTCCTTGCTGGCTTGATTTAGTCTTATATAAGATATAAGACACTTGATCGATGACACACTTACCACTACAATCTTGACATCGATTGCCAGTCCAAAAAATTACGAAAAGGCTGACGAAGTTATCAGAATTTTTCTTCCTTCGATTCACATTTCTAACCTTTGAAAGGCGCCATCATGCTTGAAGCCTATCGCCAACACGTTGCTGAACGCGCAGCCGTTGGTATTCCTCCTCTTCCCCTGACCGCACAACAAACGGCGGATCTGATTGAACTGCTCAAAGCGCCGCCCGCTGGTGAAGGTGCTGCGCTTGTCGAGTTGATGACGCATCGCGTGCCTGCCGGTGTGGATGACGCCGCAAAAGTCAAAGCGTCATACCTCGCTGCCGTGGCTCTAGGTACTGAAAAATGCGCATTAATCTCACGCAGCAAAGCAACCGAGTTGCTTGGTACCATGCTGGGCGGCTACAACATTGGCCCCATGGTTGATTTGCTTGACGACGCCGAGATCGGCAAGGTTGCTGCTGAGGGTTTGAAAAAAACCTTGCTGATGTTTGATGCTTTTCATGACGTTAAAGAAAAAGCCCTAAAGGGCAACGCCAACGCTAAAGCTGTGATGCAAAGTTGGGCCGATGGCGAGTGGTTTACTAGCCGCCCTGAAGTGCCCAAAAGCCTGACTGTCACAGTATTTAAAGTCACCGGCGAAACCAATACTGACGACTTGTCACCGGCCCCTGATGCCTGGACACGCCCTGATATTCCTTTGCATGCCCTGGCAATGCTCAAAAATGGACGTCCTGGTATTGAGCCTCAAGAAGCCGGAAAAATTGGCCCCATCAGTTTCATCAATGATCTGAAAAAGAAAGGCCACTTGGTTGCCTACGTGGGTGACGTGGTCGGTACAGGTTCGTCGCGTAAATCAGCTACCAACTCGGTGCTGTGGTTTACCGGAGAAGATATTCCCTTCGTACCAAACAAGCGTTTTGGCGGCGTGTGCTTGGGCAACAAGATTGCACCGATCTTCTATAACACCATGGAAGATGCGGGCGCCCTGCCGATTGAGCTTGACGTGTCAAACATGAACATGGGTGATGTGATTGAACTGCGCCCGTACGACGGCGAAGCCTTGAAAGACGGCAAGGTCATCTCTAAATTTGAAGTCAAATCTGAAGTCTTGTTTGACGAAGTGCGCGCAGGCGGTCGTATCCCCTTGATCGTTGGTCGCGGCCTGACCAGCAAAGCGCGCGAGACGCTTGGCTTACCGCCCTCGACGCTGTTCCGTTTCCCGCACGTCCCTGCTGCTTCTAAAAAGGGCTTCACGCTCGCCCAGAAGATGGTCGGTCGTGCTTGTGGCTTGCCAGAAGGCCAGGGCGTGCGTCCCGGCTCTTACTGCGAACCTGCAATGACCTCAGTCGGCAGCCAAGACACAACAGGCCCAATGACGCGCGACGAACTCAAAGATTTGGCTTGCTTGGGTTTCTCAGCTGACCTCGTCATGCAATCGTTCTGCCACACTGCGGCTTACCCAAAATCAGTCGACGTTAAAACCCACCACACCTTGCCCCAGTTCATGAGCAACCGTGGCGGCATCTCGCTGCGCCCAGGCGACGGCATCATTCACTCATGGCTCAACCGTATGTTGTTGCCTGATACGGTCGGCACTGGCGGTGATTCGCATACTCGCTTCCCAATTGGCATCAGCTTCCCAGCCGGTTCGGGTCTGGTGGCCTTTGCGGCTGCCACGGGCGTCATGCCTTTGGATATGCCTGAGTCAGTGTTGGTGCGTTTCAAAGGCAAGATGCAACCCGGCGTGACCTTGCGTGATCTGGTCAACGCAATCCCACTGTATGCCATCAAAACAGGTTTGTTAACGGTTGGTAAACAGAACAAACAAAATATCTTCTCAGGTCGCATTCTTGAAATTGAAGGTTTGCCTAATCTTAAAGCTGAACAAGCGTTCGAATTGTCGGATGCCTCGGCCGAGCGCTCTGCAGGTGGCTGCAGCATTCGTCTGAATAAAGAGCCTGTGATCGAATACATCAACAGCAACATCGTGATGTTGAAGTGGATGATTGCCAATGGCTACTCTGACGAGCGCAGCATCGCACGTCGCATTCAAGCCATGGAAGCCTGGCTCAAAAACCCACAACTGTTGCAGCCTGATGCTGACGCTGAATATGCAGCAATCATTGAAATTGATCTGGCCGAGATTCACGAGCCGATCGTCGCCTGCCCAAATGACCCTGATGATGTCAAAACCTTGTCAGACGTCGCTGGCGCCAAGATCGACGAAGTGTTTATTGGCAGCTGCATGACCAATATCGGTCACTTCCGTGCAGCGTCAAAACTGCTTGAAGGCAAGCGCGACATGCCAGTCAAGCTGTGGATTGCACCACCCACAAAAATGGATGCCGCGCAGTTGACTGAAGAAGGCCACTACGGTGTCTTTGGTTCGGCCGGTGCGCGCACCGAAATGCCAGGCTGCTCGTTGTGCATGGGTAATCAGGCACAGGTGCGCGAAGGTGCAACGGTGATGTCAACCAGCACACGTAACTTCCCTAATCGTTTAGGCAAAAATGCAAACGTGTATCTGGGGTCTGCCGAACTTGCCGCCATTTGCTCAAAACTCGGCCGGATTCCCACCAAAGAAGAATACATGACAGACATGGGCGTCTTAAGCAAGAACGGCGACCAGATCTACAAGTACCTCAACTTTGACCAGATCCCCGACTACAAAGATGTAGCCGATACGATTGCGTCCTAAGTCTTAACTGGGCGGGGTTAAAAAACCCGCTCACCTGAACAGCCCCGTCAAGTTGGACACTTTTCCAGCTTGACGGGGTTTTTTCTTAAAAGACCAAAGCACGACTCGTTTAGATTGTTCGTTACACTAGAGCCCTTGATGACAGCTTTTTTGGTTTCTGACATTTCTATGGCTCGTGCTCGCGTTTCGACTTCTCCCAAAAGGCTCAACCGTGACTCGTCACGCTTGGTTGCCCTCTCACTGTCCCTGCATAACTCAGGTAGCCGCGTTGAAGACCGGTTCTGGGAGACCGAACTGGCAAACACCCTAAATAAACTCATGCGCGCCGGCAACGATGCCACGCTAGATGCCGCACTGGATCATCTGTCAACTACCGATATAGGGGGCTACGAAGTCCTGATCGAGCAAGCTGAAACGCACTCTGAATCTTGCATTCTTGAAAAAGATGGCAAACGCTTTGACGTTTTACTCGTGATTGCTCCCTTGGTTGCCTGGACACGCTACAGCATCCCGGCAGTCGCGCTGAGCGACAGCGTTGTCGCGACACTGGCCGGTCATTTACAAACCCATGTCCTGGCGAGCGGTGCGCAGATCGCAATGATGCCGCATTTGATCGGCTTGGATCAAATGCCGCGCACGCTTTGCGAAACCTACGACTGGCTACACAAGCTTGGGGCCACGGCGCTAGACTTACCCAGCGGCCCGCCTCAACTTAATCACGAACCCGACTCGTTTAATATGCTGGCCGATACCCGCTATGTCGCGATTGGTGTGGCCGTGCCAGAGGGCAAGCCGGTATTTCGCTGGCAAGAGAAGCCGGGCGAACTCGGAGAGGACCGCAGCACTTGCCTCGAAAAGTGGGTATCCGATACGCACGCCATTTTTACTCAGCTCTTAGCGGGTTGCGGTTTTGAAATTCTGATCCCCGATGCCTACTATGTCAGTAACCGTGAAGCCGATCGCCGTATTCGTCCGCTCTCGGTTAGGTCGGCCGTGGCTTGGCTTGAAGGTGCACTGCACCTCGAAGCCAGCCAACTACGTGCCGTCATTGCGGGTTGCGGCGAACAAACCATCGACGAGTACCGCATCGGCTTTACACAAAAGAATCAAACTGAGGTGATTTATGGTTGCCTCTGGCCGCTTTACGGGGTCGACGAAAATGAACCGGTGCTAGAGGGCCAACCTGAGCCAATTGAAACAATCGACGAGATCACTAACTTGCTCAAAGAATGCGGGATCACCGATATCCGTCGACTCCCTGGCCTCCTGAGCACTGAGTTTTGCGACGATTGTGGCGCGCCGTATTTCCCTAATCCCTCGGGCGAACTGGTGCACGCCGAGCTACCCGAAGATGCTGAAACAGCCCCCTCACACTTTCATTGAGCATGCTGCAAGCCGACGTCTTTTGCCGAGTCGTCGATAACTTCGGCGATATTGGTGTGACCTGGCGCCTGGTACGCCAACTGCAGCGCGAGCATCACTGGTCGGTCCGTGTATGGGTCGATGATTTAAAAAGTTTTCAACGGCTTGAAGCACGTGTCAACGTACATGCCTTGCAACAAGTGATCGACCACATTGAGATTATTCATTGGGCCGATCCAGCGCCAGACTTGATCCCCTACCCAATTGTGCTGTGCAACTTTTCTTGTGATTTGCCTGCCACCTACATTGAACAGTTGCATCAGCGGCCCGCGCTTTGGGTCAACCTTGAATACCTGAGTGCAGAAACCTGGGTTGAAGGGTGCCACGGACTGCCCTCGCTGCGCGGTGACGGTTTATCGTCATACTTCTTTTTTCCAGGCTTTCACGCAAACACCGGTGGTCTGCTACGTGAAGGTGATCTACTCACACGCCGTGATAGTTGGCAAAAGAATCTTGACGGTCAGCGTCAGATGCTCGAACGCTTGGGGGTCTCTGGTGCAGCACTTGCCGCTCTGAGCACACCCACTCAAGCTGCGCGCTTGCTGACCTTGTTTTGCTATCCGCACGCTCCCACCACGCAATTGCTCGAGGCGCTCTGTGCAGATTCGCGCGCCTCGATCGTGTTGATCCCTGAAGGGATCGCCCCAGAACTCACCACAGGGCGATTGGGGCAGTTGAAGCAGGTCTATATCGAACGCATCCCTTTTGTCTCACAGCTCGAATACGATCAACTCTTGTGGATGGCCGATCTTAATTTTGTGCGCGGCGAAGACTCGGTGGTACGCGGGCTTTGGGCTGGCAGGCCGCTGGTGTGGCAGATTTATCCGCAAACAGAAGGCACACATCTGATCAAACTTGAAGCGTGGCTGGAGATGTCTGGGTTACCGCAAGAGGTTAAAACGTTGCTGCGCTCATGGAACACAGACCCCTCAGGCGCCGCCGACTTAAGCCCGCAATTGAGTCACGGACTCAGTCAAGAGGCTTACGCGCAGTGGTCAAGCCACGCGTTGGCGCTGAGTCACACCCTTGCACAAGAGGTCGACTTCGCCCAAGCGCTGCATGACTTTTGTGCGTCAAAGATAACGCCCTAGGCCGCAGCCGCTGCCATCACTGGCGCAGGCTCTTTGATCGGCAAGTTAATCAAAGCCGCCATCGCAGAAAGTGCAATGTCGGCGTACCACATCCATTGATAGTCGCCAAAAGAATATAAAACTAAGCCGCCCACATAGGCACCTAAAAAAGCACCTATCTGATGCGACAAGAGCGTTAAGCCAAACAGCGTTGATAAGTAACGCACGCCAAATAACTTACCCACGATTGAGGCCGTTGGAGGCACGGTAGCCAACCAGGTTGCCCCTAAACCGATCGCAAAAATATAAAACGTCAGTTCGGTCTTAGGTGCCATCAAGTACAGGACAATTAACACGGCGCGCGAGGCGTACATCACTGCCAAAATATTTTTACATTTGAAGCGATTGATTTGTGCACCCACAAAGATGCTACCAAAAATATTCGCTAATCCAATAATCCCTAGCGACCACCCCGCGACAGACGCGGGCAAGCCGCAAAGGTCGACCTCACCAGGCAAGTGAGTCACCATCATTGCAATATGAAAACCACAGGTAAAGAAACCTAAATGCAGCAACAGATAGCTTGGGGAGTTGAAAGCCTCTTTGACTGCCGCACCCATGCCGGCATCGGCGCCTTGTGGCGCAGTAGGTGCCGGCACATTTTTGGTCAGTTTATTGATCAAGGGCAACGAAAGTAACATTAACAACACTAGCGACCACATCGCATTCATCCAGCCCAGCGATTGAATCAGGCGCGTCGCGATGGGGGCAAACACAAACTGCCCCATCGAGCTGCCCGCATTTATTAAACCGGCCGCGTTGCCACGCGCCTCGGCAGGGATCCGCTTGGCTACCGTACCAATCAAAATAGAAAAACTGCAGGCGCCGGTACCCACTGCGGAGAGCAATCCAATCGTAAAAATTAATCCCCAGGTTGACTCCATCAACGGGATCAGCGCTGTGCCCACAATCGTCAAACACAAGCCCCCCAACAGCACCAAACGCGCACCGTGGCGATCGGCAATCATGCCGGCGAGTGGTTGCGCCACCCCCCACACAAATTGGCCCACCGCCATGGCCAGGCTAATACTCACGATCCCAAGGCCGGTAGACGTGTTCAAAGGGCTGATGAACAGCCCCATGGTTTGACGCGTGCCGTTAATGATCATGATGATGCCCGCCGCCATAAGCGTCACGAGCAAGACATCGCGCTGTTTAAAGGTTTGAAAAAAACTCATACCTTCAAAATACCACGCAAGCCCATGCAAAAAGAGCAAAATCCTTGAAAACAGAGCAACAAATACAGAGGCAGGCTAGAATGGAGGGCTTTTTTAACATTTATCGAATTACCGGAGCTTTAAGTCATGAAAACCGCACAAGAGTTGCGCGTCGGCAATGTAGTCATGGTCGGCAAAGATGCCGTGGTCGTGCAGCGCGCTGAATACAGCAAGTCAGGTCGCAACGCCTCAGTCGTGAAGCTTAAGTTCAAAAACTTGCTCACTGGTACCGGTAGCGAAACCGTTTCAAAAGCTGACGAAAAATACGACGTCGTAACGCTTGACCGCAAAGAATGCACCTACTCGTACTTTGCTGACCCAATGTATGTGTTTATGGATGGCGAGTTCAATCAGTACGAGATTGAAGCAGACAGCATGGGCGATGCACTGTTTTATCTGGAAGAAGGTATGCCCGTTGAAGCTGTCTTTTATGACGGCCGCGCGATTTCGATTGAATTGCCCACCATGGTCGTGCGCGAAATCGTTTACACCGAACCTGCAGTACGTGGCGACACCTCAGGCAAAGTCATGAAGCCCGCCAAAATCAACACTGGCCATGAGCTCCCCGTACCGTTGTTTTGCGCAATTGGCGACAAGATTGAGATCGACACACGCACCGGCGAATATCGTAGCCGCGTGATGTAAGTTGTTTGCGTCGTAAGCAAAAAGGCCCAACGCTGTTGGGCCTTTTTTTATTATGCGCTGGGCAATGGATCGTTGCCTTCAAACACCACATACTTTTCAAGAATATGTTCCCGAAAGTCTTGTCCGATTTCATCCCAAACCAAGACGTCCACACTGAAGGGCAACAAACTTTCGTCAAGGGCTTCTTTTAGGTCAGAAATTGAAGCGCTTTGGGTGGCCTTAGAAAAGACCACTAGATCAAGATCTGAATCAGGTCTGAAGTTACCTTTGACGCGCGAACCAAACGCCCACACTAACGTCTGAGGCAAATACTGAGCAAGCAACGCTGAAAGAATTTGCCGCTGAGCACTCGAGATGTGAATCGTCACGTTCACGACCACACTTCTTTGGTCATCACCGTATACAGCGCACGCGTATCTTTCAAAAATCCATGTAACCGCGCGATACACTGCTGCGCCTTATCTCCATCATAATCATGAGCGGTATTGGTTCGCGTATCGGCGTAAGCCAGCCAGGCCTCTATCGAATCAGCAAGCAACTTGTTTTCATTGGCTAATCTAAACACCGGTTTAGGACTGTTTGGGACCTCTGGCGCCCCCAACACCTCAATCAAGTAGCGTTTTAAGATTTTCCAGGTGCAGTCATAACAAATCTCAAACCGTTGAATGCACGACTCAACAATCGCCTCTTTATTTAATACGCTAAGGTTGAGCTGATTGTGGCTATCTAAGTAGTTAGCATATTGCAACTCGAGATGCGACAGCGATTTCTTTAATTTGCTGTAATCAATCATAAACAACACCTCGGCTTAAGCATTTAAAAATCAGAATCTCGATTTTGCTCATCATACTGGCTAGTTCTTAACCAGTCGAATCCCCTTTGTGGCTAAGTCCCTTGCGACTTCACCAAACTCGACTACATCAGTCAGCGCGTCTGATTCTCAAGGTCAGCAAGCCAGCGTAAGGCGTATTCTCGATTAGATCCACACATCTCTGACGAGGCCTGTAAACCACCGCAAAAGGCTGGGCGCTCAGGTTGACCGAAGATCGCACAGCGATTGTCTGGCAAGAGTTGCGCACAGCGCACGCCTGCAGGTTTGCCCTGCGGCATACCTGGGATAGGGCTTGTGATGGAGGGTGCGATACAGCAGGCACCGCAATCAGGGCGACAGTTCATTGCTCGGTGCAAATCATTCGTAGCTTGCATGGTCACGACCTACGGAAAGCGATGAGGATCCAAACCGCTGTGCGATCCTCAGTCATTCGCATGCAGCCATTTGCGGCATTCGCACACTCACTGCAGCCGATCGGTATCCAGAAAATCTGGCAAGGCAACGACGGCAATGCCGTCTTCAGCTAACGCCTCGCGTTCTTCACGCGTGGCGGTGCCGCGGATGGGGCGCTCGTCAGATTCGCCCTCGTGGATACGACGCGCTTCGTCGGCGAAGCGATCACCCACGTTTTCGGTTTTGCTGACAAACTCGCGCATCTGCTTCATCACAGCAGCCTGCATTTGCATCAGTGGGGCAGCTTCAGGGTTCGCGGCGATCAAGCTGCGCGAGGTTTCTTGCGCAGCCGCGGCAGCGTCAGCCGAAGCGTTTGTGTCAAGGCGCGGCGGCTCAAAATGCCCGACATTGATCCGAGGCGCAGACAAGCGCTTTTCGATTTTGTCGTTTTGACAAAGCGGACAGCTGATCAGGCCACGAGTCTGCTGCGCATCATAATCTTCGTGCGAGCTGAACCAGCCCTCAAACAGATGACGATTCCCGCATTCAAGATCAAAAACTTTGAGTCCCATGAAGCCTTAGGTGGGGCTAAATACCCGCAATTCAAGCTTAGAAGTATACCGGAGGGCGTCACCACATGGCATCACCCGACTTAGGCCAGCGACCCTTCAAGCGAACTCAAGCCTTGGCACAGCGGCCAACAGCTCTCTGGTCACAGCATGCACAGGCGCCTGCAATACCTGTGCGGCAGTGCCCAATTCAACGATATGGCCCGCGTCCATCACAGCCACCCGATCAGCAAAGTATTCGACCACTCCAAAATTATGCGTGATAAATAAATATGCCATGCCGGTTTCGCGTTGCAGATCTTGTAAAAGATCCAAAATTTGAGCCTGTACTGAGACGTCAAGAGCCGAGGTAGGCTCATCAAGGATCAAAATCTTAGGTTCAACGGCGAGCGCACGTGCGATGGCAATGCGCTGGCGTTGCCCGCCTGAAAATTCGTGAGGGTAACGCAACGCAGAATTTTCTGGCAAACCGACGCGCTCAAGCAAATAAGCAATGCGACGCCTCTGCTCAACTGTCGACCACTCAGGGCGCAGCGCAGTGATACCTTCTTGCAAGATGGCCCCCACTCGCATGCGTGGATCAAGCGAAGCAAAAGGATCTTGAAACACGATTTGAATCTGACCGCGCAGGGCTTTAAGCGTATTGCCAGAGGCTTGCAGAATACTGGTTTGCTCAACGATCGCCGAACCATTGCTCGAAGCACTGCCGTCTAACAACCTGAGCAAGGCTTTGGCAACGGTGGTCTTACCGCAGCCAGAGCCCCCGACCAACGCGAGCGTTTCGTTGGCGTGCAACGTAAAGCTGACGTCTTGCACCACCTTGTTATACGCCACGATTCTACGCAGCAGGCCCTTGCGAATCGGGTAATGCACTTGCAGCTGCTCGACGCGCAAGACCTCCGTCGTTTGGCTCGAGAGCTCGGCCCCTGCAACACTGCTCTTGGCCGGTACGCTCAGCACACGGCCCTCACGCGCTTGCCCTTGGGCCGATAAGGCTCGTCCACGCTTGGCAAAGGTGGGTATTGCATCAAATAGCTCGCGCGCGTACGGATGTTTGGGTGAGACAAAAAACTGGTCAGCGGGCGCCGTTTCAACGATCTCGCCGTGACGCATCAATGCAACCGTATCCGCCACGTGACGCACAACCGCTAGGTCATGCGTAATCAGTAACACCGCCATCCCCATGTCTTTTTGGATATCGGCCAGCAAGGCTAATACTTGTGCTTGCACCGTCACATCCAGTGCCGTCGTAGGTTCATCAGCGATCAACAATTCAGGTTCAGCCGCTAGCGCAATCGCAATCATGATCCGCTGCTTTTGTCCGCCCGAAAACTGAAAAGGGTAATCGTCAATTCGAACTTCAGGCTCGGGGATACCAACGCGACCTAACCACTGCACCGCGCGGGCGCGCGCTTGCGCACTGCGTAGCGCGGTGTGCCGTTCGATAGGTTCAAGGATTTGCTCGCCAATCCGCATCACAGGGTTCAAACTTGTGCCAGGCTCTTGAAAGATCATGCCTGCACGTGCACCCCGCACTGAACGCATATCCGCTTCAGATAAACGCGTTAAATCGGCGCCTTGAAGCTCGATTCGTCCGCCCACCACACTCAAAGCCTCTGGCAACAAACGCATCAAGGCCATCGCAGTCATACTTTTACCCGAACCAGATTCGCCAACAAGCGCAAAGGTTTCACCGCGGTGAATGGTCAAGGCTAACGCCTTCACGGCAAAACGCACTTGATCGTCGGTGTCGAGCGCGATGTCGAGGTCGGTGACGTTTAAGACCGAAGACGCAGCAAACAAAGTCGCACCAATCGTTGGCCCATCGATGAACGGTGGAGTGCTTGCGGATTGCGGCGATCGAACGTTCAGCTTGAAGCGCTTAGGCCTAAAGGCTCTGGTTCGTGGATCAAACGCGTCACGCACTGCATCAGAAAATAAATTGGCAGACAATACTAAGGCCAGCATAAACAAAAAGGCTGTGAGTAAGTTCCACCAGATCATCGGATCGCGCGACATTTCAAGACGCGCTTTCTCAATCATCGACCCAAACGAGTTCATGCTGGGATCGACGCCGATTCCTAGATAAGACAGGACAGCTTCGTAAAGGACTAGCCCAGAAAATTGCAGTACCACCGTGATCAGTACGATGTGCATCAGGTTTGGCAACAGGTGACGCGCCATGATGCGGGCATGTGAGATCCCAAACGCACGTGCGGCCTGCACATACTCAAGCTCGCGCAGCTTCAGTGCCTCGGCACGTAACAAACGACACAAACCTGCCCAGCCGGTCAAGCCCAAAATCATACACAGCAAAAACAAGCGTAAGTCTGCGCGCTGTGCCGAAGTTGGAAACATACCGGGGTGAGTATCGATATAAACCTGCATCATCAACACACAAGCACCGATTAACAACACCCCCGGAATCGACGTTAACGTTGTGTAGAGGTACTGGATCACATCGTCGATCCAGCCTTTAAAATAGCCCGCAGAAATCCCAAAAATCAAAGCGGGAGGCAGCATGGCAACGGTGGCCAAACTTCCTATCACCCAAGCGGTGCGAATACTTTTTAAGGCCTGCCACAAGACGTCGTTACCCGTGCGGTCAGTGCCAAGCACGTGATATCCAGACGCCAGGCCGAATACCGCTCCAAATAGCAGGCACAACACAGTCGTTGTGATTAAGATTGCTCGCCAGGGGATTTCAGTTTCACCGCGCCACACTTGACGAGCAGAACCGTGTCTAACCAAACTTAATGTCAACGCAATCACCGAGCAGGCTACCAGCAAGCCAATCAACAGCCCAACCAGCAGGCGTTTAGAGACATCCGTCCCCCACTGCGCCTCTGGTGCCGTCAGATGCTTACCACCAAACCGCAAGCGCGGAAAATCGCGACGCGGTTCACCGCCCTCTTGCAGAATCGACTCTTTTGTATATTGCAGCCAGGCCAACGGAGCTGAATAGGTTTTCTCAGGTCGCGCAAACGCCGTGTCTTCGAGCAAGGCGTCGAGCACCGACATGACTTTAGGTGCGTAAATCGGGGCCGCTGCCGTCGTGGCGGCGGCCGTTGCAGATGCGTCAGGTGAAGCGATAGTCGCCGCAGCGGGTGCAACCACCACGGGCGGCAAGCGCGGCTGATAATGCAGCGAGTCAAGCAAACCAATCACAACAAACACTAACAGCACAACAGCCGAACACATCGCGGGCGTATTGCGCGCGACCCTGCCCCAGGTGGCACGCAGCGCCGGCGAACGCGAAACGTGCCAGGCATAAATCAGCACCGCGAACAAAAGCGCAAAGAGCGCAATATCTGTCCAGAGAAAAATGATTTTGGGCATGGCGGCTACTCGAAGCGCACGCGCGGATCGGCGAGCGTGTACGAGATATCCGCCATGATCAAGCCAACAATATAAAGAGACGAACCCAAAAACACCATGGCGCGTACGATTGAAAAATCCTGACCACTGAGTGCATCAAGGGTATAGCTACCAAGCCCGGGGATCCCAAAAAATGATTCAGCGATCAAGCTGCCCATAAACAACAAAGGCAACGAGGCGACCGCGCCAGTCAAGATTGGCAACAACGCATTACGCAAGACATGCTTAAACAGCACCACGCGCTCACTTAAACCCTTTGCACGCGCGGTACGCACATAATCTTTACCCACCTCTTCTAAAAATAAGCTTCGCAAAAAACGGGCTTCAGAACCTAACCCTGCAATCACAGCCACGATAATGGGCAAGGCTAAAAATTTAAGCGTATCCCAACCACCCGCAAAACCAGAATACGGCACAAGCCTCAAAATTTTTGAAAACAACCATTGCCCCGCGATAATGTAAAACAAACCCGAAATTGAGAGCATCACCACACACACCACCACGCCCCAAAAATCAAGCGCGGTTGTTCTAAAAAATACCAAGACTAACGAAAACGCAATGCTCAGCGCCAAGCCTAAAACAAAGGTGGGCACGGCTAGCGCCAAGCTTGGCCACATGCGGGCTTTGATTTCACGACCGATATCACGGCCCTCGTCTGACGCACCAAAATCAAATGTCAAAAGCGGCACCGAGCGTTGATAAAAAATCGTCTCTGTATATTTTTTGACGCCTTCTTGTTTAATGTTCAAAAATAAAGGCTTGTCATAACCGCGTTCGATTTTCCATTTTTCGACCGCATCGGCGCTGACGCGTTGCCCCCCAATCGCCAAGCGCGCCATATCGTCAGGCGTGTTAACTGCAAAAAACAAAACAAAGGTAAACAGATTCACACCGACCAAAATCAGCACGCCATAAAGCAAGCGTCGCACAATATAACCAATCATCGCGCCCCCTCTTTAGCGAGCTCACCAAACGCAGTTTGTCGGTCTTGTCGACGCACGGCGCGCCAGGCGGGCCAGACGATTACGCACAGCAACAACGCAAACAACACCACAGGCCACCAAACCGGCGGATTCCATTCAGCAATTTTTTTGCTGCGCAGTGCCGGGTCAATTTTCATATACTGCAAGGTATTGCGTACCATCTGCGTGGGCTTTGCATTACCCACCCATTGCTGAAACGCCCCACCTGATTTTGGAAACAAACCAAACATCCACGGCGCATCCTCTTGCAATATTTGAATCATCTGCGCGATCACCTGTTCTTTTTCAGCACCATCGGGTAAATCACGCATTTTTTCAAACAAAGCATCGTAAGCGGGGTTCACATAGTTCGACGCGTTTTCACCGCCCTTCTCTGCCTTGATATTTGGGCCATAGAGTAAAAACAAAAAGTTTTCGGCGTCAGGGTAATCAGCCACCCAACCCCACATATACATTTGCGCCACGCCGCGTGCCATCTTTTCTTGAAAACGGTTGTAATCAGTTGAGCGAATGTCAAACTGCACACCCAGTAACGCAAACTGCCGTCGCATCCAGTCTAGCGTCGGGCTTGACCCACCCACACCACTCGCTGAATCAAAATGTAATACCAAGGGCTTGCCAGTCTGCGCGTCACGCCCATTGGGGTAGCCCGCCTCGGTCAACAGCGCGCGCGCCTGCTCTAGCGATTTGCGCACGGGCTTGCCGTCTTTGACGTCATACACCACGCGATTAATGCCTTCGACCCCGGCCTGATATCCTAAGATCCCCGGCGGTATCGGCCCCTGTGCCACCTGCGCCTGGTCATTTTGAAAAATTGCAACATACTCTTCCCAGTTAAAGACAATGCTTAACGCTTGTCGCAACTTACGGTTACGCAGTTGCTGCTCGGGCGTGTCACCCAGGCCCACGACCGGGTCTTTCCAGTTGAATCCAAAGTACTGCATTTGCGCTTCAACGGTCGTGGGCAATTGGATACCATGCTCGGCATAGAGTGTCGCCTTTGCTGCCGAGTCACCTGCTGCCACCAACATCGCCACCCCGGCATCGCCACGATCCACCTGAGGGATGTCGTAATAGCCTTGCATAAACTTACCTTGCAAGGGGATACTTTCTTTTTCAATATTAAAAACAATCTTGTCGATAAACGGCGTGCGCTTACCGCAGTCGGCTAAGAGCCCTGCCGCCTGATCTTGCGGCTCACCCTCACAAGGATAAGGCTCACCACGAAAATTAGGATTGCGCACCAACACATGACGACGATTTTGCAACGACTCAGCCAGCATGTAGGGGCCTGTTCCCACTGGCCAATAATTCAAGGACAGATTACGTTGCGCCATGCCGGGCTGGCTATAAAAGCGATCTGCCTCCCAAGGGATTGGGGCAACAAAGGTCATCGCCAACCAGTACTTGAATTGTGGATACAAGCCTTTGACGCGGATACGCAAGGTGTGCTCATCAAGCGCCTCAACACCCGAGAAGCCAGCCTCACGCAAATCGAGCCAGGGTAAATCTCGAGCGCCAGGTGGCAGGTCTTTGCGTAAGGCAGTATCGATTTCGCGCAGACGTTTACCGTACGCCTGCATTCCAACAACATGTTGCGCGAGCGTTGAAAAAATAGGCGACGCCACGCGGGGGCTTGCCAGCCTACGAATCGCGTAGACATAATCAAAGGCCGTTAATTCACGCGTACCCGTTTGTTTGAAATCACTGATGACAAACTTATCTTTTAGCGCTTGATCCTCAAGCGGCCAATAGCTAAAACGGCCATCCGATTGCCTGGCAAAAACGGGGTGTGGTTGATATAAAATGTCGGGGCGTAATTTGATGTCGTAGATACTTTCTGCGATATCTTTTGCCGGTGCATTGGTGGGCAAGGTGTTGCCCGCTTGATCCACAAAACTTGGCTCAGACACGGCCATCGCGGTGCGTGGCGTCAAGACATAGGGGCGTTTGAGATAGTGATAGCCATACAAGGGCTCGTAAATATTATAGGTATACGGGGTTTCGTCCGTTGAATAAGATTTTGCCGGATCCAAAAACTTAGGCGAACGTTGCGTGAATGCGGTGTACAACACGTTTTGATTTTCGGCACCCGAAACATAAGGGCTGTTAATCGGCGACTCAAGACCTTGCGGGCCGCAAGCCGTCAGCAGCGCAGAGGCCAGTAGTGCCACCAGCACAGGCTTGGTCACACACACGCAGGGCAGTGTCTGCACTGTCAGCATTTTTGCTTTTGCCAACAATCGTGGCGCCACACCCAAGGGGCGACAGCGTGAGGCTCAGCCCACAAACCCAACTTTGCTTGCTTTGCTTTTTTTTCGAGTTCAACCAACGAGTGATCACGCAAATATTTACCGCCCCCTTGCTGATTGGCCCAAGCCATGCCGTGCTGAACCTGCAAGCGATTGGCGGTCGTGTCGCCCACAGGGATATCACAGACGTCGCGCCCGTACTGATCTTTTTCGAAACAGATTAAGGTCAGGGTTTTACCTGCCACATAGTCGGCAAGGTGTTTGCGTGAGGCCTCGCCATAAGGTTGACCAGGGCGATTACTGCCATGGGCGGTTTCAGGTGCATCAATACTCGCTAGGCGAATCCGGTGCGTTTCTTTATTTACCAGAATGTTGACCGTGTCACCATCAGACACCTGTACGATCTTGCCGGTTAGCGTGTATTGACCCGCAGCATGAACGGGGCGGATCAGATCCACACCCAATCCAAGGCCAATCGCACTAAAAGCGGTCAACACAAACAGAGAGCGGCCCAGAAATTTTGTATGACGGGTGACTTTTGTATAAAAGGTCATGTAGATCTTCGAAGAATGATGGTTAAAAATCGTGAGGCCACAACATGCTAAAGCCACTTAGCTTTGCGAAACCGATAGTAAAGCGTGCCACAGATTGACGCCATGCCGCCGACGATCAACAAGTAACCGTATTTCCATTTAAGTTCAGGCATGTACTCAAAGTTCATTCCGTAAATACCGGCGATTGCGGTAGGCACCGCCAAAATCGCCGCCCAAGCTGCCAACCGTCGTGTGGTTTCAGTTTGCTTAGCCTGCTCAATCAACATCCCAGCCTCAAAGGCAAAGGTCAAGCCATCACCCAGATTATCAAGCAAACGGTCGACTCTTGAAACGCGATCAGACAATTCGCCAAACTGCACGCGGGCTTGCGCGTCAATCGGTGTCATCTCGATATGGGCGAGGCGTCGACACACTTCACCAAGCGGCGAGATCGCGTTATGCATTTTATGAAAATCGCGTCTTAACTGATAGAGCCTTCGAACCTTTAGCTTCTCAAGGCCGCGCAAGAGCATGGTTTGCTCCATTGGCTCGATGGTCTTTTCAAACATATCGTTCGCAAGGTTATAGCGATCAATGAGCAAATCAAGCAATTCAGCCGCCACAAAATCACTGCCGCGCGCCAGACGATCGGGCATATTTTCAAGGCGTTTGCGTAATTCAGTGTGAGGGGCCAACGCGCCTCGTCTGATCGTTAACAAAAAATTTGACCCAATCAGCATCTGGGTTTCGCCAAAGCTAGGCAAGCCATCCGACACCCTCACCTCAACCGTCATGGCCACAACCAGCACCACACTGTCGTAATCCATCACCTTGGGCATGCGGTGTTTGGCTTGCAAGTCATCGAGCACGTGCGGATCAAGACCAAGCTGCAGCGCCACGCGAGCGAGCAAGGTCTCGTCCGGCTCTTTCAGGCCAAGCCACACCAACGCGTCGGGCTCAGCGATGGCCTTACCCAAATCGTCGATTTCGACGCTGCGCGGGTTGCGACCGTTGAAGTACGCCCGCGAAGCGACAATTTCAGACGCAACAGTGGGTACCCTGCCTAGTGGGGAGTTTGCTGTCTCAGCAGATTCATCCATTTTTAGCCTCTGAACCCTTTGCGTCTGACCACACCAAGCGGGTTGGTGAGTAGCCATGATTTAATACAAACCATATCAGACCACATCTCAGCAGAGTTTACCTATGCAAACTGACTCGCACCCAAGGGGCGGCACCACCGCAACCTTAACCCCCAGCAGCCAAATCAAGCCCCTTTATGTAGGCTGTGCCTCAGGATTTTCGGGCGACCGAACTGATGGCGTGGGGCCCGTGGTCGATACACTCATCGCACTAGGCGGCGGAGTCTTAAATTTCGAAACGCTGGCCGAACGCACTTTGGCGTTGGCTCAGGTCGAAAAACGCAAAAATCCGGCCATGGGCTATGAGCCCTTACTCGACGACTTAGTTGGGCCTGTACTCAAACGCTGCCTGGATCACAAAATTCAAATTGTGAGTAACTTTGGCGCAGCCAATCCGCAGGCTTGCGCGCAACGGATTTTCGCGCTTGCGCGTGCCCAAGGGTTACGCACCCCGCGCATTGCCGTGGTCCATGGCGACGATCTAACGAAACCCGAGCAATTAACCTTCTTACTCAAGCGCTTAGGCAGCGATATCGACCCCACGCGGGTGGTCAGCGCCAATGCGTATCTGGGCGCGGGTGAAATCGCACAGGCGCTCAAAGACGGTGCCGACATTGTGGTGACAGGGCGCGTCTCAGACCCCTCACTGACCCTAGGCCCTGCGATCGCACACTTTGGCTGGTCGATGCAAGACTGGCACCTGATGGGCTGTGGCACGATGGCAGGCCACATGCTTGAATGCGGCACACAGGTCACCGGCGGCTATTACAGCGTACCGGGGCAAAAGTCAGTACCTGGCATGGATTGCATCGGGTTTCCGATTGCAGAGATTCGGGCCGATGGCAAGTTTTCGGTGTTTAAGGCGGCCAATACCGGCGGCCGCGTGGATGACCGTACCGGGCGCGAGCAGATCTTGTACGAAGTGCACGACCCCGCGCGCTACCTCACCCCCGATGTGGTGGCTGACATCAGTCAGGCTACCGTCACGCGAGAGGGTAAAGATCGGATCCTGATACAAGGCGTGACCGGACACCAACGACCCAACGAACTCAAAGTGAATGTCTGCTACGACAATGGGTACTTTGCAGAAGCAGAGATCTCTTACGCGGGCTTTCAGGCTAAAGAGCGTGCGGCCCTTGCCGGCGAGACCATTCGCAAGCGCATCGGGCACTTGCTGCCCCTGCGCGTGGATTTAATCGGCGCCTTGAGTATTTTTGGTGACGATGCCGGTGAACTGATGGCGCAAGGCTATGCAGGCGCGTCGCGAGACGTGCGCCTGCGAGTTGCTGGCGTACATTTGCAAAAAGAGATCGCTGAAAAAATTCTTCGTGAAGTGACGGCGCTGTACTGTTGTGGGCCCGCAGGCGGTGGCGGTGTACGAACGTCGCTGCGGCCACGCTTAGACACACTCTCGTGCACCATCCCTCGCGAAGCAGTACCCTCTGGCTTTAGTTTTGTGCAGGAGCAACGCGCATGAATACCAACAACTCTTCAAGCACCATTGAATTGCCTCTGTATCAGTTGGCCCATGGACGCGCAGGAGATAAGGGCAATACTTCTAACATCAGCGTGATCGCCTGGGATTCTGAGTGCTTTGCCTTGCTTGTCGAGCAACTCACTGAGGCGCGAGTGGCGCAGTGGTTTAGCTATCGTCATCCGACCAAGGTCACACGCCATATCTTACTCAAACTCGAAGCGATGAATTTTGTACTTGAAGGCGTGCTGGATGGCGGCGTCAACGACGCGCTCAACCTAGACACTCACGGCAAAGGGCTGTCCTTTTGGATGCTAGATATGCCAATCGCGGTACCGAAGGCACTAGCTGCCAGACTCGAAGTGAAAGAGTACAGTTAATGACCTCAAAAACGTGTGAGTCCGCTGTGACCAGCATCAGCCCCGCTGTGCGTTTCGCGCAAAGTAATCGCGTGAGCCCTAAAAAGCTTCTACTTAGCAAATGGACCGCGGTTCAGCCCGAGCGCAAAGAGAAACATTTTTTGGTGACCAAGGTGTTTGAGCCCGAAATCATCGGTCAGGCCATTGTTGAGATTGAGCTTGAAGCGGCCATGACAGGTCGCAAAGTCTGTATGCCCTGGCGTGAGCTAAAAAGCCGGGAACACTGGCGTCAGGGTTGGCTGTAAGTACGAAAGGCAGCAAAGACCTCAGCGACAAAGCCTGTCAGCCAGACGAGCGTTTGACAGCCAGGCGCAGAACAAAGCTTGCCACATACAACACCACCAAAGTGCCCAGTGGTTTAAATGAAACAAGAGCATCCAGAGTGATGCCACGGCTACGACTGTCGCCGCGAAGATCAAAATTTAGGTTGCGCTTTGGGGGTGACGCCGGCTGCAGCGCCTTTAGGGAAGTCAGGCGCCATGAGTGTTTAAAGCGGGTTCGGGTGCTGTGCTTTGTCGAGAGCCTGCCCAAGCGTCACGAAGTAGTGCTTTGCAAGCTCAGTCGGCACCACATATTTGATTCTGCTGTCGGATTTATCCGTATCAAGCTCGATCATGCCTTTCTTGCGCAGAGTCTTCAGGCGCCGATGCGCAGTCGTCGCTGAAATCTCATCAGTCAGGCTCATGGCCTGCAGCACGCTTATCTTTTTTTCAAGATGCCAAACCGCTGCTAGCATCGTCAGTAAACGCTCTTCTACCGGATCCATCGCTGGAAACGTAGGGATTTCGCGTATCGCCTGCACAAGGCTTAAAAACCGCAGATACGCCGTAGAGTGTTTAGATTGATTCACCATAAAGTCATATTACTGGCTTGTTTGGAGAATTGCTAGCCAACGGCCTAATGGGTATACCTAAAGTTAAACCCCTGAACCAAGCACATGTGCGGCACCGTTAACGCAGCAAGCCCCACGAATACTAGCTGCATCAGACCTTGTTCAAGGGCGTGGGCCTCAACAAATATCAGACCAAGCACAACCAAAATCAGCGTGCCTAGCATCGGCAGTGCCATCACCCTAGCGAGGTGGGTCAGCGTTGGCGCTGCTGCCAGTTGTAAGGTTCTTAAGATATGCCGCAAACCGTGCATCAAACAAAAATACACCGTGAAGGCGAGCAGCGGTGTCGCAAAAATCATCAAGATGCCAACGCTGACTATTTCGAAAGCAGTCACGCGATCTGTACGAACCACCCAAGCCGCACTCATGAGCACCAGAATCAACACAGGTACTGCTAGTGCTTGCAGAGCCGCAACAATGATTGCGCTCTGGATTGGGTTGAGCAAGTGAGAAAAAAGTAAGGTCAACTCACTTGAAAACTTAAGTGCAGGTAAGACCAGAATACTACTGCCATAAGACAGTCGCGCCAGCCAACCGCTTGCCGGCACCAGATCATTTGAAAAATGCCAGATTGAAATCAATAAAAATAACACCAGCCAAACAGCGGGTGCGACAAACCAAATACCCACAACGCTGCCTGCCAAGCCGAGATACGCAATCACAAAAACAACCCAAGCCCCTACACCTTTTAATTTAAAGGTGCGTCGGGCAAAAATCGGGTCAAGCGCACCGTGCGGGACACCCAATAACAAAATGGCAACGCTTAATGCGACTAGCAAAGGCATCGTCACAGCAAGGCTAAAGTGCGTCGCCAGGCCCGCGACCAGTAGCGCGCTAAAACTAAACACCAAACCTTGCAAACGAAGCAGACGCGCATAGGGTTGCACGTTAAGGCCTCCTGAACAGGGCAAACGGCACCTGTATTAAAAAAACCCAAAGGGGCATGCTCTTAATCAATAGGAAGCGATCAAGCCAAGTCGCCTCATCATTCATAAATCGAACAATTCTGGCGATTCGCATATTTTTAAACATCGCTATAAAAATAGTAGGCCCTTGCTCTGGGTGTTGTCGTAACACGCGCAAGAAAAGCGAATCCATACTTCTGGCTAACCAAGGCTCTTTTGCGTGCGCGAGCACCGGCCCCCCCACCAAAATCGACTTCGCACAAAGCGTGGCCCAATGCTGAATACGCTGGAACGCGTAGCCACTGCTGGGCCGCGCCGCACCCGCAGACAGCCCAGCGCGAACCAGTCCGTTGAACTCAGACCGAGCACTGTCAATAACACCCATGGGCAGCACCGCATACTCTTGCCTTTGTAGCGAAACACTCTGCCCGGGCAACATGCGGTCGACCACGCTCTGAAGCCGTGCTGTCAATATGACCTGGTCAACAGGCTTCGGGCAAAAAACCGTGGTTTCGATCAAGGCTTGGCGCTTATTAAAAGGCAAAAGATAAGTAAAAGACACTCCGTATTCTGTATCTGGGTCAAAGCGCATAAATTCGACGCAAGTTGGATCAAAACAATCTTGTTCAACTTGTATAACTTGGCCATAAAAAGATTGCCACAGCTGAGGCCCAAGAAAAACTGGGTTCGCGACCGGCCGCGTATCAATGACGCTAGGGGCTTCAAACACCCCTAAAGGGGTGTTGACGCACCACGTCAAAGAGGCCTGCCGTTCAAGGGTAAGCACCTCGCAACCTAACTTTAGAGTGACTTGCTGATTCTCTGCTAGTTGCTCTAAGGCCTTTGTATAAAAGGTCTCGGCCTCAATCATCTGATACGGGTTATTTTGGCAGGCAACTTCCACGCGCACCTGACCGTGCGTCACGGCCACTGCAGGCCAACTACACCGGACCAGATCTTGCGCCTGCGTCGTACCGCCTGCAAAAAAGCACCAGGTACGATCGTTTTGGTAGCAAGAGCGACCTTCTATGATCAATACTTTCGG
>CAMBZR010000052.1 GCA_945872285.1 Bordetella parapertussis
GAAGATCTGGCGACACCCGAATCATGGTCGTCACCGATCTCAACCCGCGGTGCGATCGAAGACATGCCCGAGGGCTGTATTGCGGTGGTCGATTCGATGGGTGTGACCGATGCCGGTATTTTTGGCGATATTTTGTGTGCCCGTATGGCTAAGAAAAAAGTCGCAGCCTTGGTGACGGATGGCGTCGTACGTGATTTGTCTGGCGTCTTGGGTACGGGTTTGCCGGTTTGGTGCTCGGGCGCAGCAGCCCCCCCGTCGGTGGCGGGTTTGACGTTTGTTGGCTGGCAGCAGCCCATCGGCTGTGGCGGTGTGGCGGTGTTTCCGGGTGACGTGGTGGTCGTTGACGATGATGGAGCGGTGCTGATTCCGGCTGCGCTGCTAGACGACGTCTTGGTCAGCGCTCAAGCCCAAGAGAACCTCGAAAACTGGATTATGGAACAAGTCCAAAAAGGCCAGGCCTTGCCAGGCTTGTATCCGCCCAACGCAGAAAACCTTGCACGGTACAAAGCTGAGACCGGTCAAAAGTAAACTCTACTCAGGCCTCTTTGCGAGGCCTGAGCGTTTGCCTGACAAACCATGTCAGACCAAGCGCTGCCACAGCAGCTGCCAAATACTGAAAGGGCCGTGTCTCGTCAAAATCCAGACGCTCAGTCAAAAGGATATAAATACAAAGAGCGGCTCCCGCACTCGCCGCACGAAGTGGCCAAGCCTGAGCGAGCAACAAGTTGACCGGAATGCGTTGTGCGAGGGTAGCGCCCAGCATGCCGCTAAACAGGCCGATCGACATGCCGGCCAAGACATCGGCGGGCCAGTGCGCGCCTACCGCTACGCGTGCCAAACCCGAGAGCGCGGCTAATACAAAGAGCCCTGCAGCATAGCGGCGCTTTGACGGCGACACGCTGAAATATAGCGCGGTCGCAAGCGCAAAGGCGGTGAGCGTATGGCCAGAGGGCATGGCTAGTGAGGTGAGTGGATTGCCAACGATATGAAAACTAGCCGGGTCAAGGACCGAGGCCGGACGCGGAAACTGCAAGCTGAGCTTGAGCGCGCGCGAGACGACTCCGGCAAAGGCGCCGGCGCAAAGCGTCGCCATTAAAGCGCGAGGCGCCAAGACTAAAAGCGGGCACAGTAAAGCAAAGACGCCCCAGCCGTTGCCCAGCACATTAAAAAACACCCAAACAGAATCAGGCAATAGCCGTGCGGTCGTGTTGAGCTGCCTAAAGAGCGTGATCGGCTCGCTGCTGAGTTCGACCAGGCCCCAAATGACTAAAGGCAGCAAGCACCACAGCCACGCAGCGCGTTTAACCAGTGGCTGGGTCACGTAGTGTTTGAGTGTGTCAGACGACGGCACTTCACGCATTGGCGCGCGCCGCGGCAAATTGAAGCGTCATTTTTTCAAGAACTTGTTCAACGCTAATCGCACGCATGCAGACGTTATCCGAGCAGGGTGTTTTACGGTGGTTGGCCGCGCTCACGCAGGGCGAGCAGGCAAGCTGCGCAGTGATTGGGATTGATTTGCCCAATGAGCCGTAGAGCGCAGGAGTTTCTGGGCCAAACAGCACGACGGTGTGCAAACCCGTGACCGAAGAAAAATGCCCTGGGCCGGAATCGTTGGTCACCATGACGTCGGCCAGCGTGTACAGCGCGGGTAGTTCAGCAAACGAAACCTGACCCGCAAAATTCAAGGCGTGAGGCACACTGGCCCCGAGGCGAACGTTTTCAACATAGGCGTGTTCAGCCGGCGAGCCGGTAATTAAAATCAGACAGTCGGGCCATTTGTTTTGACACGCAACGATTAAGGCCGAAAAACGTTCGGGCGCCCAACGACGCTGCACTAATAACTCACTGGCATTCGGGTTCACTAACAGCAAAGGTTGATGGCCGAGCGTAAAAGGGCGCTGGGCCTCGCGCGCTAAACGCTCGATACGCTCAAGAACCGCTTGTTTATCGTCAGGTTTGATCACTGCCTGCGCGATTTGAATCGAGGCGTCGGTGATGTGAATTTTGCTAAACGGTTGTTCGGTCTGGGTTGAGAACGCAGCGTGTATCAAGGACAGAAAGTTTTTAGCGATATGGATGTGCGGGTTGTAATGCACTTTGTGGGTCAGCATCTCGCCGCGCCATAGGCCTTCGCCATGAAAAATGTGATAACCCACGCGTCGTCGTGCACCGCATAAGCCCGTTAACAACGCAGTAAAGCGCGAGAATAACTCAAGGTCGATGACGGTATCGATCTTTCTGGCACGGGCTTGAAACAAAAACTTGACCGTGTCGGATACCAGGCTTACGAGTGACGAGGCGTCGATCGTAAAGACGTTGGCCGCGGGGACCGTATTGAGCAAGGTCAGGCTTGCCTGGTTACTTTTAAAAATCAGAAAAAATATTTCGGCACCCCGCGCTTGTGCAGCGCGCATCGCGGGGTCAACTAAAATTGCACTGCCCATTTCTGAAAGCTCAATGAACAACAGCTTGCGTGGTGCGCCAACGGGCCCGGCTAACAGCATCTTGAGCCAATCAAAGAGTACGACAAAGGGGGTTGCAAGCGCACAGAGCGGCACGCCGACCCGGTGATCAATCGTGCGCATGGTGTCAACGCTTAGGCTCATAAGATTGGCTCTGAACGTGAAGCAGCAGACGTGGCTGCGGTGTTTGCGTTTGGCGCGTCTTGGGTGCGTTTGCTGGCGGTCGCACTCGAGGCGTCAGAGCGGCGACGCCGCAGCAGCGAGAGCGCGCCCGGCAAATAGGTCGCGAGAGTCACAATCCCAAAACTCACCGAGGCTAAAACGGTGACGCCGCTATCAACACCCCACAAAACCAGTGCTGCCGAAAGCGTGGCCTCGCGCAGGCCCCAGCCCGAGATGCTGATGGGCAACATCATCAAGAGCCCCAGAGCGGGCAGCCCGACCATCAAAGCGGCGAAGGGGGCAAAGACGCCAAAGGCTCGCAGGCAACACCAGAAGGCGCACAGCGCCAGCGTATGGGTTAAAACAGAAATCGTCAGCTGCACGACGACCTGCGGCCAGCCCAGAGCGGTGTCAACGCCTTTTAGGGCCTGGCTCATGCCAAGTTTGGCAAGCAGCGCCGCAAGCATGCCGCGGGTGCGTGGCAGCTTCAGTAACAAACAACCGACTGCTGCGCCGCCCAGCATGGCGCCAAGCACCCAGGCGCCTAAGACAGGCGCCCACGGTGCGATCAGGGTGCCGCTTAAAAGCAAGCCTAGTGCCCCAAGAATATTGTTGCCCACCAGACCTAAGCCCCGATCAAACGCGACGCTTAAAAAGCCCAGACGCAGGCGCGGCGGGGCCTGTTGTAAATTGACCGGTGAGTGAAGCTCTTGCGAGAGCGAGGGCTCAGGGGCCGTCGCAGCGCCCGGCCTGACAAGCCTGCTGGCCTCGACGGCGCGGTAGCTGTCACCCCCAATCGTGCTGGGCAAGCCCTGATTGATGAGCCCGCCGGCAAAATAAAGCGTGATGTATTCAGAGACGGGGCGATAAAGCCCAAGGCTGCGCAACAACCAGCCCCAACGCACGACCGCTAAGAGGTTTGCACACACCAACAGGGCGAGCGCAAGTACGAACCACAGCGGCTGGATCTCGATCTTTGTCGAGCGCAGGGCTTGCCAGTCGATGTTGCGTGCGGCTAGCCATAACAGCAAAAGCGACAGCACCACCCGCAGGTAAGGCCACAATAATTTAAAGGTATTTTTCAATTCGGTTTACCTGAGCGAGTGGGCGCTTGCGCTCCCCCCCAGTTACGGCAGTGATAAAAGCTAAAGTCTGAAATTAACCTACCCAGCCGTTCGATATTCAGTTGCTCAACCCGCGTGCAAGACTCAAAACCGCCCGCTTGCATGGGTAAATCAAAGGACATTTGTGACCAGTTTACAAAAATACTGTCCTGTCCTGTTGAAAGTTGCCCAAACCATAAGTCGAATTGGTCAAAGCGGGTGTCCAGTACCACCACGTCAACCGGGCGGGCATACCAGGCCAGACGACTGGCGAGCGTCCAGTTTTTAACTGAAAGCGCCTGAATATTATGGGTTTGCGCCAAGTCGCGTGCTCGGGCACCTGCACGGTCCCAGCCCCACAGGTCGGTCAGTGGGTTCTTTTTGCCCCAGGCATGCTGCTGACTGACGCCGGGAATCCCGACAAAAAATAGCACGCTAAAAGCAAGCAAACAAATAATGGCCTGGGTGCGTACGAAAGCGAGGATCCATTGACGTTTGCCTGAACGCCAGCAAGCGGCCAGCGCATTGGCGGCAAAGGGAATCAAAGCAAGCCAGGCGGGGGCTGTCCAGTGCGGCAGACTGCCACCGCCGCCTGCTAGCGCAGCCGTGACTAAAAAAGGAAGCAGAAAAAAACTCAGTAAGCCAAGCGCTTGCCAGTTGCGCCCGCCGGTTAGCTGGCGCACCACCAGATAACCGCCTAAGAATAAAAGAGGGCCATAGGCAACAAGTTGCAAGCCAACAAACCCCAGCAGTCTGCGCGCTTGCCATTGGCCGCCGCTGCCATGCTTCAGTTGATAGACAAACGACACCCACTCGTGCTGTGCGTTCCAGACAAACACCGGGGCGACCAGACAACAGGCGAGCGCAAGTGCCAGCCAGGGACCAGAGGTGCGTAGCCAGCGCAAGCCTTGCGTGCTGCACAAGGTGAGGATGACGGCGACCGCTGGAAGAATGGCGGTGTATTTTGACAGGCCAGCCAGCCCGAGTAAGCCGCCAAGGGCCAGCCACCAGCGACGTTGAGCGCTTGCGCTGTCTGCCGCGGGTTTGAGCGTGCTGAGTTTGAGCGTGACCTGCATGAGCAAAAGCGTGAGCACCATCAGCAAGCTGTCGGGCAGCAGGCCGACACCCAAGACGTGCAGCAGGGGGGCCAGTACGATAAGTGCGACCGCCCAAAGGCCTGCGAGCTCTTTATGACGTGGGTCGCTTGACCAGCTTGGTACCACCGCAGGAAGTGTGCGTGCGAGGTTGCGAGCAAGCAGGCACGCGCACAGCCACAGTATTTGTGGGATCAAACGCAGCACGCCATCGGGCGCGCCTAGCGCGACGAGTGGCCACTGCAGCCAGCCCACTAAAGGAGGGTGATCAAAATAACTCAGTGCGAGCTTGTCTGCGTAGAGGGCGTAATGCGCTTCGTCGACCGACAGCGTGAGTAAGCTGCCAAACACCAGATGAAACAGCAAACCAAGCCCAACAAGCCCGCACAGGCGTTGCGTCAGGGTTGACGCGCGAAGCCTTGCGGCGGCAGAGGACATTAAATGCAAATCAGCACCTTAGAAGTGCCCGCAGTATAAACGGCTAGCCTTTAGCCGGTATCGCTCAGCAACCCAGACGTTGCGCTCCCGTATGCTGAGCGGCCAGCGCAACGGGGCGAACTGCCCTTGTTCAGTTCAAGTGAAAGCGCTTATTTGGCGGTGAGCGCAAACACCCGCCAGGTGATCTGGCGCTTGCCCTCAAGATCAAACAGTCTGGCATTGGCGCGGCGTGCGACAAAACCAGGTGGCAAATCAGCCTGACCCGTGACATGCAGATAATGTCCAAACGCCACCTGGCTGCGCGCCAGGGTGACGGTCTCAGTGCGACCGTCAGCGAAGACGCCTTCAAAGCTGAGTTCAAGCAGCCCCTTGAACTCAGGGCGCTCGGGTTTTTCTTGCAGCAACCATAAAAGATAAGTGAGTTTGGCGCTGCCCTTTTCTTGAACAAAGGTGGCTGTGCTGACCCCGACCGGGCCAAAACGCGCATCAAAGGGAAGTGTTTGCGCAAATAAAGCGAGTTGAGTTTTAAGGGGTGTCAAAAGCGCCTGTGCGCTTGCGAGGTCGTCTTTGAGTGTTCGGTTCAGCGCCTCGCTTTGTTCGCGTGCGCCCTCAAGTAAACGAGCTTGCTCGTCGAGTTTTGTTTGCAGGCGTTGACGTTCAAGCGTTGCGCTGTTGAGCTCTTCGGTTAGCTTTTGCGCTTCAGTTGTTGTGAGTTGCTTGGAGCCATAGCTGGTTTGTAAAACCAGCATGCCACTGCCCCCAGCAAGCACGCCCAGTAACAATAAAATCAGCCAGCCGGGCAGCCGACGCGCGCGCCGGTGGGTGTCGTAGGGTGCGGGTTTAAAAAGGGCCCGCTTAGGTTGAACACGAATAACCATACAATCCTTGAAACAGCACTATTTTTTTTCATACATCTTCGCTATTTTACCTTCAAGTGCTGCTAAGCGTTCGGGGGTGCCGACATCGATCCATTCTGTCGGGTGCAACCTGCCCACTACGCGTTCAGCGGCCATCGCCTCGCGCAGCAGCGGCGCGAGTTTTGCGGGTTGGTGCGCCGGGGTTTGCGCAAACAGTTTGGGCTGATAAACGCCAATGCCTGAAAACGTGTGCCGCGGCGCGTGGGGTACGCGCGAGGCCTCGTCATGCACGCGCCCGTTGTGAGCCAAAAAAAAGTCGCCGGCTGGATGTTGTGTCGGATTGGGCACCATCAGCAGCCACGCCAAATCTTGCTGCACCACAAGTTGCCGCGCGACGGCGTGCGCCTGAGTTGGGTCCCAGTCGCACCAAATATCGCCGTTGAGCACCAGAAACGGCTCTTCTCCCAAGAGCGGTAAAGCGGTTGCGATTCCTCCGGCAGTCTCGAGTGCGGTGGCCTCGGCCGAATAGCGAAGGCGCAAACCGAGCGCGTGGCCATCACCGAGTGCTTGCTCAAGTAACTCGCCTAACCAGGCGTGATTGATCACAACGTCGCAAATCCCCGCGCGCGCGAGTTTTTCGAGGTGCCACTGGATTAAAGGCTTACCCGCCACGGATATCAAGGGCTTGGGCAAGTGATCGGTGAGCGGGCGCATGCGTTCGCCGCGCCCTGCGGCCAAAATCATGGCTCGCATCAGAAGGTGTAACCCACTTTAGTCTGCACCTGATCGAGTTGATCCAGCACCCGGAGCAGAGGCTTAAAGGTGAGGTACCGTCCTGTGACCTGACGCACGTATTGATTCACGCGTGGCAGATGCGCCAGGTAGCTAGCCTTACCGTCACGCTGATCGAGTCGCGCGAAGACACCCAGAATACGCAAATTGCGCTGTAGGCCCATCCACTCGTAATCACGATGAAAGTCGGCAAAATCTGGCGCGACGGGCAAGCCTTGCTTGCGCGCAAGCTCCCAATAGCGAATCGCCCAGTCGAGTTGTTGGGGCTCTTCCCAAGTTGTGCGTGCGTCAAAGACTAGCGAGGCCAGATCGTAGGTAATCGGTCCGGCCACCGCGTCTTGAAAATCAAGCACACCGGGGTTGAGGCCGTGCACGGAGTCTTCGCACAGCATCAAATTAGGAGAATGAAAATCACGGTGCACGCATACGACGGGTTGGGCGGCGTTGTGAGCCACCAACGCGTCAAACACCTGTTCTAACTGTTGCAAGACGGCGGGTTCGAGGCTGGTTTTGCAGTGCTTGGTGACGTACCACTCAATAAAAAGACTCAACTCGTCTTTTAAACGCTTGGCGTCATAACGAGGCAAGCCATGGTGGTCAGCGGTTTGCAACTGCACTAAAGCGCTGAGGGCATCGCGATACAGGAGTTGACACTCGGTGTCGGTCAGCCCCTGTTGAATTTTGGCGTAATACGTTGTTGGCCCGAGGTCAGACAATAGTAAAAATCCCTGAGTCAAATCTTGCGCTAGTATCTTTGGCACATTCAGCTTCACCGCGGCCAGCCGCCCCGCCACCTCGACAAAAGGCTGGCAGTTTTCCTGGGGCGGAGGGGCATCCATCACGATCAGGGTGCCAGCACGCGCCCGAATTCTGAAATAACGTCTGAAACTTGCATCACTCGAGGCGGGTGCCAACGAGTCGCTTTGCAAACCAAGATCGGCGTTCAGCGTGGCTAACCATCTGAGCAATAAAGACATTCTTGGATCTGTCGGGTGTGTCGGCAAGGTCATGGGCAGGTCAGTGGTTCGAGAAAGGGGAGGATTAGGTGTAAAGCTCGCGCAAACCTGCGGCAAATACGCTCCTGTTCTCTATAATACTGGCTGTCGGTGCCTTTTTAAGCAAAGGGCGCTAGGGCACGCTTGCCATTTGCTATGTCGATTCAGGTGATTCTTTCAAACGTGCGTATCGTTTATTGGTTGTTGCTGCTGTTGTTGGGTGTCGCGAATGCGCAGACGCCTGGCGTGTCTGCGCCAAGCCCCCAAGCCACACCAAACGCTGAAAACCTCTTGGTACCGGGCCTGAGGGTGTCGTCGCGCCTCGGTCGCACGACGGCCTCAGACAAAACGATGCCGATGTTTATCGAAGCCGCGCAGCTGCAGGGTGACGG
The DNA here is from genome assembly GCA_945872285.1 of Bordetella parapertussis. Taxonomy (GTDB): domain Bacteria; phylum Pseudomonadota; class Gammaproteobacteria; order Burkholderiales; family Burkholderiaceae_B; genus Zwartia; species Zwartia parapertussis_D. The sequence goes on from CAMBZR010000052.1 coordinate 8,296, forward strand.
CCAAAATAATCTCCAAATGCGGGGCAACGCTGTGGTCAGGCGGCAAGATGGCGTCTTAAAGGCCAGCATTATTGACTACAACAAAGGCACGGGCGTGATGGATGCCCAGATTCACGCGCGGCTGATTCGCGACGGCAACGTGATTGCGGGCACGGGCATTTTGTATAAGGCCGACGACGGCACCGCGACAGTGGACCAACCTAATTTTTGGATTGAAAATGGTGGCGCTGGCGTGGGCTCGTGGGCGGATGTTTACAACAAAAATCAGATGAGCCTGACCGATGTGACCTATAGCGGTTGCCCTTGCCCGCAGCCCTCGTGGTACATCGAAACCGAGAAGCTCGATCTGGATTTTGCCGCCAATGAGGGCGTGGCGCGCAACGGCGTTTTGTATTTTAAAAACGTGCCGATTTTGGCGTCTCCGTATTTGTCGTTTCCGCTCAAAAAAGAACGTAAGTCAGGCTTTCTGTTGCCCACGTTTGGCGCAACCAGCAACACCGGTATCGATTACTCGCAACCCTACTATTTCAATCTTGCGCCCAATATGGATATGACCGCACAGCTGCGTGGGATGTCAAAACACGGCTTGCAATTGGGCAACGAGTTTCGCTATATGGGCGAAAACTACGGCGGCTTGATGGCGGGCACCTACTTAAAAAACGATATCCAAACCGGAACCGATCGCTGGCTTTACACCGCTAATCACATCCAGCGATTGGGGGCTGGCTTCTTTGCGGGCTACAACGTTAGTGGCGTGTCTGACAGTAATTACTTTAATGACTTTGCGACGATGGCGACCAACCAGTCAACCACCACGTATCTGCCACGCCAGGCGGGTGCCGGTTGGGCCAACGAGTTCTGGCAAACCAGCGCGCAAGTGCAAACCTATCAAACGCTGCGCCCAGCCGGCACGTCGGTTGCACCGATCTATAACAAAGTGCCTGAACTCACAGTGAATGGCGCGCGCTTTGATTTGGGCGGTTTTGATGTTCAGACCGTAAATACCATTACCCGTTTTGAAATGCCGCTCGATCAGCGGTTTCCGTACGGGCCCGGCGGCTCACTGCGTTACAAGCCCGATGGCTCGCGCGCCACGTCATACTCCTCGATCTCATATCCGATCGTGCGGCCCGGCTGGTACATCACACCAAAAATCGCACTCAGTGCGACGCAGTACCAAACAGACTGGTATGGCCTTGAAAACTGGTACGGCTATGGGCAAGCGTCAAACTCGCGCGTCTTGCCGATTATGTCTCTCGATTCGGGCATGACTTTCGATCGCGAAACCACGTTTTTTGGCAAGCCCGCGATGCAAACACTCGAGCCGCGTGCGTATTATTTGAAGGTGCCTTACCGCGATCAGTCGCAGTTTCCGGTGTACGACACCACGCTGGCAGACTTTAACTTCTCCCAGGCGTTTCAAGAGAATATCTATGCGGGTGGTTGGGATCGTATCGCCAACGCCAATCAGGCCACGCTGGCGCTTACCACGCGTTGGTTGGATCAAGACACGGGCTTTGAACGTTTTAGCTTCGGCGTCGCTCAGCGCTATTATTTTGAAGATCAAATGGTGACTTTGCCCTTTGAGGTGCCCCGCACCAATACAAAATCTCAAATATTGATTGGTACTAGCGCTGCGCTGACCGACAAAATTAGTACGACCGCGGTATTTCAATACGACCCATACCAAAGTCAGTGGAATCGCGCGCAGGTGGTTGCCCGCTGGCGGCCCCAGCGTCTGGCGATGCTGGCGCTTTCATATCGGTATCAGATTAACCCTCCTTCGCTGGCGTTGTATCAGGCGCAGGGTCAAAACCAGATCAGTGGCTCGTTTCAGTGGCCGTTGGCAAAAAAATGGTATACCGTGGGTCGCGTCGATTATTCGTTTAACCGCGTTTACGCGCAAAGTATTCTCGATCCGAGCGTCACGGTATCCATGCCTAAAGTTACACAAGGCGTGCTGGGGGTCGAGTACAAAGGCGATTGTTGCTGGTCAGGACGCGTAGTTTTTCAACGTTATGTCGTCAGTGCAGATCAAACCAATTCGGCAGTATTTTTTCAGCTTGAACTCGGTGGCATTGGTAACTTAGGGCAAAACCCGATGGCCATTATTGGCAGAGCGATTCCGGGTTACGAGGCAGTCACCCCTGCGGTACCCAATGTCAGTAAATTTGAAAGGTACGAATAATGTTCGGCGTCACTTGTTATCGTAAGTCCCTCGCTGTAGTGCTCTGCGGTTTTTTTATTTTTGGGTCGCTGACCGTTCATGCCCAGATCAATAACTTAGGCAGCGCGCGCCCAAACGCGGCCACCAAGCAGGGCGCAACACCACCATCCGGCGTACAAGAGGTCGATGGCATCGTCGCGGTTGTGAACAAAGACGTGATCACGCGCGGTGAGCTTGACGCCCGCGTCAGACAAGTGAAGGCCGACCTTGCGCGTCAGCGAACTCAGGGTCCGCCCGATGAGTTACTGCAATCTCAGTTGCTGCAACGTTTGATCACCGAGCGCCTGCTTGAGCAAGAGGCTAAACGTTTTAAGGTTGAACTCACCGAGCCGCTTTTGCAGGCAGCGATTGAAGACATTGCACGGCGCAATAAGGTAAGCGTGGCCCAAATGCGTCAGCAAGTTGAGGGGTCTGGTGTCACTTGGGCCAACTATTCAACCTTGATTCGGCAAGAGGTCTTGGTTGATCGTCTTCGTCAACGTGTGGTCGACAGCACGATTCTGGTCACCGACGCCGAAGTCGACGCGTTTTTGCGCGAACAAAAAGCCCGCCAAACAGGCGGATTGCTGTCAAGCGCACCAACTGCGATGACAGCGCCTCCACCCCCACCGCCTCCCAAGCCTCGGGCGATGCCCGTTCAACCCGCCGTCATGGGTTTGGCGCAGATTTTAGTGCGCGTGCCTGAAGACTCAACCGAAACTGAAGTCAAAGCCCTGCGTAACAAGGCCCAAACTTTGTTAGCGCGTTTGCGCAAAGGAGAAAGCTTCGAAGCACTGGCTCAAGCAAGCTCTGAGGGCCCAGAGGCCAGTCGTGGCGGCGATATGGGTGGGCGTCTGGTAAAAGACTGGCCCGACTTATTTTTGAAGGCCGTGGCCGGTGTGCCTGACGGCCAAATTAGTAACATTTTTCAAAGTGGTAACGGCTTTCATATCCTGAAGGTGCTTGGCCGCGCCGGTGGTGCGCCTGCTCCCGAACCTGTTGCGCAGGCAGCACCCCCGCCAGCACAAGGTACCGGTATTGCGGCGCCGACTGGGCCGATGATGGTTGAGCAAACGCGTGCCCGGCATATCCTGATCAAGACGACAGCGGTGATGTCGTCGGAGCTGGCCAAGCAAAGACTCGATCAGGTCAGAGAACGCATCAGCAGTGGGCAAGACTCTTTTTCTGATCTGGCAAAACGTTTTTCAAACGACTCCTCAGCCCCACAAGGCGGTTCTCTCGGTTGGTTGAACCCGGGCGAAACCGTTCCGCAGTTTGAAAATGCGATGAAAGCGCTCAAGATCGGCGAAGTCAGTCAACCTGTCGAAACAACTTTTGGCTGGCACTTGATTGTGGTTGACGAGCGTCGTACCCAAGACATGGCAGAGCAATATCAGCGTAACCAAGTTCGGCAGCGCCTGTTTGCACAACGCTCAGCGGCCACGTTCGAGACTTGGCTGCAGCAGGTGCGCAACCAGTCCTACATTGACAATCGTCTTGAAAAGAATCAACGTCAGGCGAAGGATTAGCGCGTGCGAGCGCATCAGGCGCGTAAGCGGTTTGGGCAGAATTTTTTAGTTGACCTAGGGGTGATTGAGGCCATCATACGGGCGATTGATCCCGCCCCCGATGATCGGATGCTTGAGATTGGTCCTGGTTTGGCTGCCCTCACGGCGCCTCTGCTTGAAAAGCTCAACGCTTTAACCGTGATTGAGCTCGATCGCGATTTAGCGTCGCGCTTGCGCCAGCGTTTTTCTGAGTCGCAACTGTCGATTGTGCAGGCCGATGTGTTGACGGTTGACTTGACGCAGTTTGGACACAACTTACGCCTTGTCGGTAACTTGCCTTACAACATTTCAAGCCCGTTACTGTTTACCTTGATCGAGTATGCAGACCAAATCATCGATCAGCACTTTATGCTGCAGCGTGAGGTGGTCGACCGGATGGTCGCTCAACCCGGGTCCGGCGATTACAGTCGTTTGTCGGTGATGCTGCAGTATCGTTACGCGATCAAAAAAATCTTTGAAGTGGCGCCAGAGGCGTTTGACCCTGCGCCACGGGTTACGTCCTCAATCGTTCGCATGGCGCCGTTGGGCCAGGCGAGGGTTCGGGCCGTCGATGAAAGCTTGTTCGCAGCCGTGGTCATGCGTGCGTTTTCGCAGCGCCGCAAGATGTTGCGCGGGGTGCTGGGAGCGTGGACAGCACTGATTCCGTGGCAAGCGTTACAGATCGAGCCCACTTGGCGTGCCGAGCAGGTATCCGTTTTGAAATTTATTGAGTTGGCTGACGCGCTGCACGCCGCCGGTGTGCGGGCTTAGCGCAACGCCTTGGCTGAGTACGACGCCTTGGTTTAGTGCAGCGCCCTTAACGACGAGATTCTTTCGCAGCAAGCCATAATCTGAGCACGTCTTCTGCGCGGTCTTCAAGCAAACTCGCAACGTTCGTGCAAGCTTCACTGAGCGTCATCGGTCCCGAGACCACGCTAAAGGCGGCGTGAATGCCAGCACGATAAAGTTCTTGATAGCCAGGCCCTAGCGAACCTGCAATGGCAATCGTGGGCACGCCAGCACGTTGTGCGAGCTGGGCGACCCCCATGGGCGTCTTGCCAAGCAAAGTTTGCGAATCTATTCTTCCTTCGCCCGTCAGAACCAGCGAGGCGCCTTGTATGGCCCGCTCGAGTCCGCCGATTTCGGCGATGACGGCAGCGCCCGGTCTGAAGGTGGCTTGCATCCAAGCCTGAGCGGCAAAGCCCACACCGCCTGCCGCGCCAGCGCCAGGCAACGCGCGACAGTCGTGTCCGAGGTGTTGCGCGCACAGGTCGGCAAAATGACTCAAGGCCAGGTCAAGGCTTTGCACTTGTTCGGGGCTTGCACCCTTTTGCAGTCCAAAAATCGCCGAGGCACCGCGCGGGCCGCACAAGGGATTATTCACATCTGAAGCAATCGTGATTTTTGTCTGTTTCAGGCGAGGGTCAAGTCGGCTTGAATCAATGCGCGCAAGCGTCGCTAAGGCGGCACCGCCCACGGCAAGAGGCAGGTGATTTGCGTCGAGCAAGACCAACCCTAAAGCGCTGAGCATGCCCGCCCCTGCGTCGTTCGTTGCCGAACCACCCAAGCCTAAAACGATATGGCGCGACCCACTGTCAAGCGCGTGCTGAATCAGCTCGCCCACGCCATAGGTTGTCGCGCGCAACGCGTCGCGTTGAGCCGGCGCAATATGTTCAAGACCGGCTGCGCAAGCCATTTCGATGACGGCGGTCTGATCAGGCAGTAAGGCCCACTGCGCCTCGATCGGTTGCCCCAGAGCGTTCTGTACCCAGTTGCTGCGACGTTCGCTTTGCGTGGCGCCCAGAACCGCTTGCACAGTGCCTTCGCCGCCATCAGCCATCGGCACGCAGATCACTTGCGCAGCGGGCGCTGCGCGTTTGACACCGCGCGCCAGCGCTGCAGCAACCTCGGGTGCAGAAAGGCTTTCTTTAAACGAATCTGGCGCGATGACGATTTTCAAAGGGGTTGCCTGCTTGCGCACTTAAGCCGTCTTTTTTTGGACGAACTCGATTTTGTAGCCATCAGGGTCTTCAACAAAGGCGATCACAGTGGTGCCATGCTTCATGGGGCCGGCTTCGCGGGTGACTTTGCCGCCAAGGGTGCGCACTTTGTCACAGACCTCGTAGGCGTTGTCGACCTCAAGCGCGATATGACCGTAGCCGGTGCCCAAGTCGTAGGCGCTGGTGTCCCAGTTGTAGGTCAGCTCAAGTACCGGGCCGTCGCGCTCGTCTTGATAGCCGACAAAGGCATTGGTGAAGCGTCCGGTGGGGTACTCGGTGTTGCGCAACAGGCGCATGCCCAAGACCTTTGTGTAAAACTCGATCGAGCGTTCAAGATTGCCAACGCGCACCATGGTGTGAAGAATTCGCATGCTTACTCCTAAAAAAAGAATGGTTACAGGCAGTTAAATTTCGGGAATGCCCTCAGGCGTGTGTCGTTGCAGCATCTGCTTGGCAGTGTGGTAGTCGGGATAAAGCTGTTGCACCTCAGCCCAAAAGTCGTGACTGTGATTCATTTCGCGTAAGTGCGCGAGCTCGTGGGCGATCACATAATCGATCACCCCGGGCGAAAAATGAATCAAACGCCAGTTCAGCATGATGTTGCCATCGCTCGTACAAGAGCCCCAGCGCGTCGCGGCCGAGGACAAGCGCCAGCGGCGAATCGTTAAACCAGTTTTATCCAAAAAGTATTTCAGACGACGTCCAAACCAAACCGTCGCGCGGCTTTGCAGCCACGCTTGTGTCATATCGCGAATGCGATGGGTATCCGCGTCGTTGGGCAGCGGCAGCCACAGGCTTTGTCCCGCCTCGGGTGCGTCAGAGTTTCCGTCAAAGTGAGCGCGACCATGGGGCACATGCGGGCCAGGCACGCCAAGCTGCAAGGTAATCTGGCAGCCCAGATAAGGAAGTTGTCCACCCGATTTCCAGCGGGTATGGGCCATGGCGAGCTGCGCCTTTCGCGCTTGCCAGTCTTGTAACTTTGCTAAGATCCAAGGCATTTTTTCGATGACGGCTTCGTCGATTTGCCTCAGAGTCACCCAGTTGGGTGCCGTGACACGCAAGCCCTCGTCAATAATCATAAAGCCAATGCTGCGACGGCGTGAACGAAGCAAAACGAAGCCAACGGCCTGATCACCGTGCTGCACCACGCGCCACTTGCCTCCGAGCCCCAGCGTTTCAGGGGCAACCAACCAGCCCGGCACGGGGGTGCTTGTGTCTGAAAGCACGAGCTCAAGTTGATTCATCAGCTTTGCGCATAACGCTCTGGGTTTAGACGACGCATTTCTGCATCGATCCAGGCAAATACTTTCTCATTTAACTGTTCGGGAGTCAAGCCAAGCGACGGGATCGCCGGACCGATTGACACCGTCACCAGGCCCGGCTTTTTAATGAAGGCATTGCGTGGCCAGAGTTCGCCTGCATTATGCGCAATGGGAATGACAGGCGCGCCTGTGCGTGTCGCAAGGATGGCACCGCCCATTTTGAAGCGTCCCATTTCGCCGGGCGCGATGCGCGTGCCCTCAGGAAACAACAACGGCCAGCGACCTTCGTCTAAGCGTTGCTGTCCCACCTTGACGACTTGTTCAAACGCATCGCGCCCCTTTTTGCGATCAATCGGGATCATGCCAAGCAGTGCGATGCCCCAGCCAAAAAAGGGCACGCGATGCAATTCTTGTTTGTAGACAAAGCAGATTTGCCGAGGCAGGTGTGAAGGTAAAAACAGGGTTTCCCACGCGGACTGGTGCTTAGACAGCACAATCGCGGGCCCGTCAGGTAAGTGTTCAGCCCCCTGAATCTGCCAGCGAATCCCGCAAATGACTTGAGCCCCCCAAGCCGCAAGCTGCGGCCAGCCCATTGTCAGTTTGTAGCGCCAGTGCAGGGGCAGTGGAGCCCACAACAGACAGGCGAAGGCGTAGGGGATCACGGTAAGTAGCAAGAACAAAGCATAAAGCGTGGCACGCAGTATCAACATCGCATCAGACCGTTTTCGCAAGGATTTGCTCAACCGCGTCAGACAGGTCGACGGCTTGCCGTGTGCCTGCTGGCAAGCCGCCCTGCTTCAGGGTCTTCGCGCCGTTACCTGTTTGTACTAACCAAGGCGTACAGCCTGCTGCGGCACTGGCTTGTAAGTCGCGTAAAGAATCACCGATTGCCGCAACCCCAGTCAGTTCAGTATCGTAGCGCCGCGCAATATCTTCAAACAGGCCAGGGAGTGGTTTACGGCAAAGGCAATGTTCATCAGGGCCATGCGGACACACAAAAAACGCATCGATCGCACCAGCAAGCTGCGCTAATTCTTTACGAAGCTTTTGATGAATCGAAGTGAGCGCAGTGATGTCAAACAAACCGCGGGCCAGACCAGACTGATTTGAGGCAACGGCGACGGTATAGCCAGCCTGATACAGCCTGGCAATCGCGTGCAGGCTGCCGGGTATGGCAACCCACTCGTCTGGGTGCTTAATGTAGTCGGGGCTGTCGAGATTGATCACCCCGTCGCGATCTAAAATAATGAGCTTCATGCCGCGAGCCTTGAAATATCAGCGACTTGATTCATCAAACCGTGTAATTGGGCAAGTAAGGCCAAACGATTGTTTCGTACCGCGAGGTCGTCGGCCATCACCATAATATCTTGAAAAAAAGCATCTACCGACGCGCGGGCCTGAGCAAGCGTCGCCAACGCAGCTTGATAGTCGCCGGCTGCAACACACTTTTGTGCCAGAGGTTGCAAGTGAGCGATCGTGCTGGCCAGAGCCTGCTCGGCAGGCTCGCTGAGAAGGTTTTGGTTCAACGGTTGCAAGTTGCCTTCGACTTTTTTTAGTAAATTACCGATCCGCTTATTGGCAGCAGCCAAACTTGCAGCATCGGGGCCTTGCGCAAAGGTGACTGCGGCCTGCACGCGTGCCAGCACTTGATGAAGCGGTGGCGAGATCGCAAGTACCGCTTCAACGGCGTTACGGTCAAACTGCGTGATTAATTGGTTGCGCAGGCGCTCGAGGATGAACGCCTGAACCTGGGCGACGGTCGCGTCGGCCAAGGCCGCGGGCTCGAAGGTGTTTGCCGCAGCCAGTAACAGGCCGTCAAGGGTAAGCGGCCCCTCTTGCTGAATAGGCAAGAACCCTCCCGCCGTGAGTTGCTCAAAGGCGCTTAGCAGGCCTAAGGCGGCGCGGCGCAAGCCAAACGGATCGCGTTCGCCTGTGGGGGCCAGGCCGATACCCCAGATGCCGATTAGGGTCTCTGCGCGCTCTGCTATGAACAAGATGGCAGCCGTCATATTTGCAGAGGTGACCGGTTGCTCAAGGCGAATTTTGTATTGCTCGGCCAATGCCTGTACAACTGCTTCGGGCTCTTGATCTGCTTTGGCGTAATACGAAGCCATAATGCCTTGCAACTCAGGAAACTCGCCCACCATATTGGTATTCAAGTCGGCCTTTGCGAGCAGCGCCGCACGTTTGGCGAGCGCCGCATCGGCGTTTAGGCTCTGGGCCAGCCAGGCGGCAATTTTTTGTACCCGTGTCGTACGCTGTAATTGTGTGCCTAATTTGTTGTGATAAACAATCGAGGCGAGCTGTGGCACGCGTTGGTGCAAAGGTGTTTTGCGATCGGTATCGAAAAAGAACTGCGCGTCGGCCAAGCGCGGGCGCACCACGCGTTCGTTGCCTTCGATGATGGCTGCTGGGTACTCGGTGGGCATGTTGCTGACGATTAAAAATTGATTCGTCAACGCACCAGTGGTTGGCCTGAAAAGTGGAAAATATTTTTGGTTCAGGCGCATGGTCAAAATCAGACACTCTTGCGGCACCTGTAAAAAGCGCTCTTCGAAGGTGCCAACGTACACCGCTGGCGCCTCGACCAGGGCGGTGACCTCGTCAAGCAAGGCGTGCACGGCAGGGTCTTGCCCCAAGGTCGCGTTTAAGGCTTGCGCCTGTGTGGCGAGCAAAGCTTGGATTTTTTCGCGTCGTGCGGCAAACGAGGCGATGACCTGACCGGTTTGCGCAAGCTGTCGCTCGTAGCTGTTGGCATCCTCAATGTCGATCGCCTCTGGATGCAGAAAACGATGCCCGTAGGTGGTGCGCCCGGCTTGTAAACCCAGAATCGTGGCGGGGATCACCTGAGCGCCAAACAGCGTGACCAGTGCATGTGCGGGACGCACGAATTTGACCGTGGTGACACCGTCGGCCAATTGATATTTCATGACCTTCGGAATCGGCAGCGCCGCAAGCGATGTTTCAATTGCGGCTTGCAATGCCTCGGTTAACGCCAGGCCAGGCGCTGTGCCGCGCGCGACTAAATACTCTTGTTTGCCATCGGACTCGCGCTCGAGCGCGCCGAGCGGCAGGTCGGCCCAACCCTTGGCAGCCAGTTTCTTTTGCAGCGCGGGTGTGGCCTGACCCTGGGCATCGAGCCCCACTTTCACAGGCATGAGTTTTTCGGCGAAGGGTTGTTCGGGGGCCAGTGCCAACACCTGAGAGAGGCGCACAGCCAAACGCCGCGGCGAAGCGAAAGCGGTTACGGTGTTTGGCGCCGCGAGTAAACCCTGCGCTTGCAATGCGTCACAGACGCCTTGTGCGAAAGCCTGCCCAAGTTTAGGCAAGGCTTTTGGGGGTAATTCTTCAGTAAACAGTTCGATGAGCAGCGGCTGGATAGTTTGGGTCATGCTTGCGCCCCTTTGACGTCTGGGGCCTGTGCAACGCCGTTACCACCCATCATCGGAAAGCCCAGCTGTTCGCGCGCGTCGTAATAGGCTTGTGCCACCGCACGCGAGAGGTTGCGAATGCGGCCAATATAAGCGGCACGCTCGGTGACGCTGATCGCACCGCGGGCATCAAGCATGTTGAAGGTGTGCGCGGCTTTCAGCGTCGCTTCGTAGGCGGGCAGAGCAAGAGGAATCTCAATTAAGCGCTTAGCATTGGTTTCGTGATCGGTGAAGTGCCTGAACAACATGTCAGCGTCAGAATGTTCAAAGTTGTAGATGGATTGTTCAACTTCGTTTTGATGAAACACATCGCGATATAGCACCGTGCCCTTCGGGCCGCTTGTCCAGACCAGATCGTAGACACTTTCAACGCCTTGCAAATACATGGCTAAACGTTCTAAACCATAAGTGATTTCGCCGGTTGTGGGCGTGCAGTCTAAGCCGCCTACCTGTTGAAAATAAGTGAATTGCGTGACTTCCATGCCGTTGAGCCAGACTTCCCAGCCCAGACCCCAAGCGCCGAGCGTGGGGTTTTCCCAGTCATCTTCGACAAAACGGATGTCGTGCGCTGTGGGATCAATACCCAGGGCTTTTAGCGAGCCAATGTAAAGATCCAAAATATCAGATGGCGCCGGTTTGAGTACGACTTGATACTGGTAATAATGTTGCAGCCGATTGGGGTTTTCGCCATAGCGCCCGTCTTTTGGGCGTCGCGAGGGTTGCACATAGGCTGCGCGCCAAGGCTCGGGGCCGATCGCACGAAGAAAGGTTGCAGTGTGAGAGGTGCCCGCGCCGACCTCCATATCGTAGGGTTGGAGCAGGGCGCAGCCCTGCCGATCCCAGTACTCTTGCAGACGCAGAATGATTTGCTGAAAAGTGAGCATGAAGATTTGAACGCGATAAAGGCTGTTTAAGTTGGCAGTTTACCGTGGGGCAGGCTGTGTGGGTGGCTTGCGACTGGTACGCAGCCTCTTGGGTTCAAGATTCGGTGTTCTTGCTAGCTCGCTGCGCCAATCGCCTATCATTCAAGGTTGGTTTGTTAACGTTCAGGGTGATCGCCAAGGGGCGCCACCGTGCACGGGCCACTGTTCAAGGAGTTTGTATGTCAGCACTGGTAAGCGTCGAGTATCTTGACGCGATTCAGCTTATTACGATTAACCGTCCTGAGGCGCGTAATGCGATCAGTCTTGAGACCGCACACCAGCTATCGGCCGCCTTCGACACGCTAGACGCGCGCGACGATATCCGGATCGCGATTCTCACGGGGGCGGGTGGTACCTTTAGTTCTGGGATGGATCTGAAAGATTTTGCTCAGACGCGCAAACGCGCGCTGGTCGAGGGAAAGGGCTTTGCTGGTTTAAACGAGGCTCCCCCTAAAAAACCCTTGATCGCCGCAGTGGAAGGCTACGCCGTGGCGGGCGGTTTTGAAATGGTACTGGCGTGTGATTTGGTGGTGGCTGCCAACAACGCCATGTTCGGTCTGCCAGAAGTCAAGCGGGGCCTGGTGGCGGGCTCGGGGGGCTTGTTACGCCTGCCGCGTCAGCTTCCCCACCACATCGCCATGGAGATCATTTTAACGGGCGACATGCTGCCGGCTTTACGGGCGCAGCAGTATGGCTTGATTAATGTGCTGACCGAACCCGGGCAGGCACTGGCACAGGCGATTAAGCTTGCCCAAAGAATCTGCGAAAATGGCCCGTTAGCGGTGCAAACTAGTAAAAGTGTCGTGAACAAAGGAGCCGACTTTTCGGCAGACGAAATGTTTGATCTGCAGCGGCCCCTGATTCACCATATTTTTTTGTCAGACGATGCCAAAGAGGGCGCCACCGCTTTTGCACAAAAGCGTCAGCCGGTGTGGCGCGGAAGATAAATTTTGTGTCGACGCTCGCTTGAGCTGACCGGATCAGTACGCTCGTTGCCCCACGCATTTTTTTGTATTTGAAAGCTTTTGCTGTTCCATTCAATTTTTGATTAGCTCCTTTTTATAGCAGGTGCCTCTATGTCAGTCATTATTCAAGAAGAAGATTTCGTTTCGTCGATTGCTGACGCTATTCAGTTCATCAGCTATTATCATCCGGCGGATTACATCAAACATCTGGCGCGTGCGTACGAGCGCGAAGAAAGCCCTGCAGCAAAAGATGCGATGGCGCAAATTTTGACAAACTCGCGCATGAGCGCCGAGGGTCATCGGCCGATCTGCCAAGACACCGGTATCGTCAATGTGTTTTTAAAAATAGGGATGGACGTCCGCTTCAATACCAAAAAAAATATTCAAGAGTTGTGTGACGAAGGCGTGCGCCGAGGCTATCTCAATCCAGAAAATCCTTTGCGGGCGTCGATTTTGGATGACCCGATTTTTTTGCGTAAAAACACCAAAGACAATACGCCCTGCATCGTAAACGTCGAGCTCGTTCAGGGCGCTAAAGTCGACGTGCAAATCGCGTCTAAGGGCGGCGGCTCTGAAAATAAATCCAAGCTTGCCATGCTCAATCCAAATGATTCAATCCTTGACTGGGTATTAAAAACGGTCCCGACGATGGGTGCAGGCTGGTGTCCGCCGGGTATGTTGGGGATTGGCGTTGGCGGCACGGCTGAAAAGGCCGTGTTGATGGCCAAGCAAGCGTTAATGGAAGATCTCGATATGTACGAGCTGCTTGAGCGTGGACCAAGCAATAAAATTGAAGAATTGCGTATTGAGTTGTATCAAAAGGTCAATGCTCTGGGGATTGGTGCGCAGGGCTTAGGTGGTTTGACAACAGTACTCGATGTCAAAATCAAAACGTTTGCGACGCACGCCGCATCGTTTCCAGTTGCGATGATCCCAAATTGTGCGGCGACCCGTCATGCGCACTTTGAGTTAAACGGTTCGGGCCCTGCACACTTGCATCGCCCGTCACTGTCTGACTGGCCTGATGTCAACTGGGCGCCAAATTACAAATCGTCGCGTCAGGTGGATTTAAACAAACTGACGCCTGCAGAAGTTGCCAGTTGGAAACCGGGCCAGACCTTGCTGCTGAGCGGCAAAATGCTGACGGGTCGAGACGCAGCGCACAAGCGTATTCAAGACATGCTGGCTAAAGGTGAAAAATTACCGGTCGATTTCCGTGGCAAAGCGATTTATTACGTGGGCCCGGTTGACCCAGTCGGTGATGAGGTCGTGGGCCCTGCAGGCCCAACCACCGCGACACGCATGGATAAGTTCACTGACATGATGCTTGAGCAAACGGGTTTGCTTGTGATGATTGGTAAGTCAGAACGTGGTGCTGAAACGATCGAATCGATTCGTAAGCACAAGTCTGCTTATTTGATGGCGGTGGGTGGTGCTGCGTATCTGGTGTCTAAAGCGATCAAGGCTGCTAAGGTGGTTGGTTTTGCGGATTTGGGGATGGAGGCCATTTATGAGTTTGATGTGGTGGATATGCCTGTGACGGTGGCGGTCGATTCGAATGGTATTTCGGTGCATACGACGGGGCCAAAAGAGTGGTCGTCGCGTATTGCTGGGATTCCTGTTGTCGTTCAGTAAGCCCCTGCAGCTGATCAACATGCCCCTGCCTCACTGAATCAATTGACACCTCCCTCTGGGTCAAGCTTTTTGCTTCGATCCTTCGTCTTTTCTGGGGGCGGGCAGGGCCCTCTGGGTGGATGTTTGAGGCGCTGAGGATTTTGCAGGATTGGCGGATGAAGGCGGCCCTTGTTTGAGCGAAGCGAGTTTGGGCCGCCGCCGCTAAGACCAAAAATCGGAGGGGAGTCTGCGCAGCAGACCGACTCGGTCAGCCGCCCAGAGGGCCCTGCCCGCCCCCAGAAAAGTCATGGCACAACCAACACCCTAAACGCAAGGCCCAAGAAAGCGATCGCTTAAAAAACAGGCGCGACAAATCACGATAACCCGGTGATCTGCCCCGCATCGTTCACGTCGATTCCGTTTGCTGCTGGCACGGCAGGCAGGCCCGGCATGGTCATGATGTCACCGCAGACCATCACCACAAAGCCAGCGCCGGCCGATAGTCTGACTTCGCGAATCGTCAACACGTGACCACTCGGTGCACCCCGCAATTTGGCATCGGTCGAAAACGAGTATTGCGTTTTGGCGATGCACACGGGTAGATCACCGTAGCCATCGCTTTGTAGTTGTGCGATTTGCGCGCGAACTTTTGCGTCGGCTGTGATGCTGACTGCACCGTAGGTCTTGGTTGCGATGGCTTGTACTTTATCCCACAACGAGTCTGAGTCTTGGTACAAAAATTTAAAGTGATTCGGCTGCTCGCAGAGCTTGACCACAGCATGCGCTAAATCAGCTGCGCCTGCGCCACCCTGTGCCCAGTGTTTGGCGAGTACGACGTCAACACCCAGTGCGGCCGTGGTGGCTTGCAACAAGGCAATCTCAGCGGCGGTGTCTTCTGTACGATGATTGATCGCCACCACGCAAGGCAACCCAAAATTATGTTTGATGTTGTGAATGTGACGTTCAAGGTTGACGAGCCCGGCGCGCAGTGCCTCAAGGTTTTCGACACCGACATCTTTCACCTCGACCCCGCCGTGATACTTGAGTGCCCGTACGGTGGCCACCAACACCACGGCTGAGGGTGTGAGGCCGGCTTTGCGGCATTTGATATTAAAAAATTTTTCGGCGCCTAAGTCTGCGCCAAAGCCCGCTTCGGTGACGACGTAATCGGCTAACTTTAGTGCGGTGGCTGTGGCCAGGACTGTGTTGCAACCATGCGCGATATTAGCGAACGGACCGCCATGCACGATTGCCGGATTATTTTCAAGTGTTTGCACAAGGTTTGGAGCCAGCGCTTCTTTTAAGAGTGCAGTCATTGCGCCTTGTGCTTGCAAATCGCGTGCCAAAATTGGTTTGCCAGTGAGCGAATAGCCAATCACGATATTGGCGATGCGGTCTTTGAGCTCTTTTAGATTTTTGACCAGGCAAAAGATCGCCATGATTTCTGAAGCCACAACGATATCGAAATGGTCTTCGCGTGGGAACCCGTTGGCGGTTCCGCCTAAGCCCACCACGATATTTCGCAGCGCGCGGTCATTTAAGTCAACGACGCGTCGCCAGTTCACACGTCGCACGTCGATGCCTAGCTTATTGCCGTGATGGATATGATTATCGATCAGCGCGGCAAGTAGGTTGTTGGCGAGGGCGATCGCATTGAAGTCGCCCGTGAAGTGCAAATTGATGTCTTCCATCGGCACAATTTGCGCCATGCCACCGCCCGCCGCGCCCCCCTTCATGCCAAACACGGGACCCAAAGACGGTTCGCGCAAACACATGATGGCGCGCTTGCCAATGTGGTTCAGCGCATCGCCTAAACCAACGGTGGTTGTGGTTTTACCTTCACCGGCCGGGGTCGGAGAAATCGCAGTGACGAGTATCAGTTTTCCGTTGGGGCGAGCAGCCAGTGAGTCGATGTATTGAAGCGAGAGTTTGGCCTTGAAGCGGCCATAAGGCTCGAGTTGTTCGACAGGAATCGCGAGGCGCTCTGTCGCAAGTTTAAGAATGGGTTGTTTGTTCGCCGCCTGAGCGATTTCCAGATCACTGCGCATATCGAAAATATCCAACTTAAGGTGTACGTTATTCAGGGCACGATATTACTTGCGATGGGAGCAGGCCGGCAAAAAAATTCGCAAAAACAACAGGCAGTTTGGTGGTTTTACCCGCTGAGGCTAGAACGGTTGCAGTGCAATCAGCCGAAATTGTTTCACAATATGGGATAAGATGGTTGGTGCAGCGCGGCAAGTTCGCCTAAACAAACATCTTCTGACTTTACGTTTTTTCTCAAAGTTATGCTTCGTCATGTTTCCTCAGAGGCCCTAGGGGTCGCTCAACAAAGTTCTGTTGCCACAGAGATGGCGATTCAGGTGCTGGGTCGCGCC
>CAMBZR010000053.1 GCA_945872285.1 Bordetella parapertussis
AAGCTTACTCGGGTGTCATCTTGGCTTTTATGATGACTTCTTTCCACTTTGCGGTTTCGCTTTTGATAAAGGCGGTATAAAACTCAGGCGTGCTGCCCACCACCTCGGTTGCCATGTCGCTAATGCGTTTGTTCACTTCAGGCGTGGCCAGGACACCCGCAACTTGTTTCGATAACTGATTTACGATTTCCTTCGGTGTGCCAGCGGGCGCCATAAAGCCGAACCACGCTGTAATTTCAAACTCTTTAATCCCCTGCTCAAGAACGGTCGCAACCTCGGGCTGGGCTGGTGAGCGCGCAGCGCTAGTGATACCAATCGCACGAATCGCATTCGAACGAATGTAAGGCAGCAGCACGGGCGTGTTGTGGATCAAGACTTCAAACTGCCCGCCTAAGCCGTCGGTTGTCATTTGCGCGCTCGACTTATAGGGGATACTGGTCATTTTGATGCCAGCGACCAAGTTTAAGAGTTCACCGGTCAAGTGCTGTGTGGTGCCTGGGCCCGCTGTCCCATAGCGAATTTTGTTTGGCTCTTTTTTTGCTAAGGCAATCAGTTCTTGCATATTGTTGGCAGGAACTGAAGGGTGCACGGTAATAAAGTTAGGAGTCTTAGTCGCCAGGCTGATTGGGATCAAATCCTTCGCAACATCGTAAGGCATTTTCCCGGCCATCAACGTTGGATTGACTGCGATGGGCCCGATGGTGTTGTACAAAAATGTGTAGCCGTCGGGGGCGGCTTTGGCAACGCGATCTGTGCCAATGTTGCCGGCTGCACCGACAACGTTTTCGATCACAACGGGTTGGCTCCAAAGTTCAGAGAGCTTTTGACCAAGTAGCCTGATTTGTGTGTCTGGAGCGCTGCCTGGCGGCGCCGGCACGACAAATTTCACCGTTTTTTCTGGCCATTTAGGCTGCGCGTGGGCGGTCTGCGTTGTTCCTAAGGCCATCATCGTCAAGAGAATCGCCGTCGTCGTAGCCAAGAGGCTGCTGAGTTGTCTAGTTAGTGTCATGTCGTCTCGCTTAACGTTCAGTTTTTTTCGGAGCAGGTCGAGCAGACCTGCACGAAGTTTATTTTAAACAGCTTGGCCTTAGATAGGACTGCTCGCTTACCCGTAGTCAGTCACGACCTTATTTGATGATGGTTGGATTATGTTCGCCCAAACGGGGGGGGCGTTGACCGGGCTTGCCGGGAGTTTTCGATAATTTGATTGGAATCCCCACACCCTGGTAGTCGGGACGCTTGACAAACATCTCACGCGCGCTGGTGTGTGGTTGTTCAAAGGCTTCTGGCACGCTATGAACCGGCCCCGCTGCAACGCCAATCGCCATGAGCTCTTTGCAAAGCGTCGCGCGCGAAAAGTCCTTTAACGCGGCCTCCATCTCGGTGCGCAGGGCCTCGCGGTTGGTCATACGCGAAGGGTTACTGTCGAACAGTGGGTTGGCCAACAGATCTTCACGCCCAATATATTTGCAGAATTTTTTAAATTGCCCTTCGTTCACAATCCCTAAAAATATTGTTCCATCGCCAACAGCGAAGCGGTTATAGGTCGGAATATTCGGGTGCGCGCTGCCACTTAACGCTGGGGTGTTTCCTGAAGTCATCCAGTTTGCAGCGTGCGGAATCAGCATGCTCAGGGCCGAATCAAAGAGCGTGGATTCAACTCGCTGACCTTGCTGCGTTCGGGTGCGTGCAAATAACGCCATCATGATCCCACCAAAGGCGTTATAGCCCGTGACCTGATCGACCACCGGAACGCCAATGCGGGTGGGGCCTGAGTGTGGATCGCCGTTGATACTCATGAGTCCACACATGGCTTGCAGCACGGCGTCGTAGCCGGGCAGATTAGCCAACGGGCCCGTTGCGCCAAAGCCTGAGATGCTGCAATAGATGAGCTTAGGAAAAGCCTGAGATAGATACTCGTCGTAGCCCAGCCCCCATTTTGCCATCGTGCCGGGGACGAAATTTTCGATGAGGACATCGGCCTGCACCAGCAGGGCTTCTAGAATTGCCCGGTCAGTTGACTGACTCAGATCGAGACTTAAGCCGCGCTTGCCGCGGTTAAGCGCAGAGAAATACGCGGCCTGACCAGGCTCGACGAAAGGCGGGCCTAATAAGCGAGTCTCGTCGCCTTGCGGGGCTTCGACCTTAATCACGTCCGCACCGTGGTCTGCCAACATTTGCGCGCACAGAGGGCCTGCCAAGACGCGTGACAAATCTAGTACGCGCACACCCGCCATTGACCCTTCAAAGGCTTCTGGTGCTAGCCAGGCCTGCGCGGTTAACAGGTCTGGCGCCAGATCGTCAGACGACTGGCCAGCGTGGTCGAGTGTGGACATCGTTTTTAGCCTCGCGAAGGCAGTTGCACAATGGCAGAGCCTAACACGGACAGTTCATGGTTTTGGTTGTGTGCCTCTTGGGTGACTGCGATCAGGCAACGATCACCCTCTTTATATTTCTTCGTGACTTTGGCCCGAATAAAGAGCATGTCGCCGGCCGGATTATGGCGCCTGATTTTGCAGTCTGCCTGACGTAAAAAACCTTCATCGCCCATCCAGTTCGTCAGCTGATGCATCAGCCAAGAGCTACGCTCTGGGCCGTAGTCGTAAGCACCGGGCGCACCGACTTCAAGGGCAAACTCTGCTTCCCAGTGCACGCGCTCTGGTACGTCTGGTACGCCGAACCGATTTTTAATACCCACGCCGGGATGCGCATCGATCAGTTGCCACGCGAGTTTATTGGCGCGAATATACAAACCACCCCAGCCCTGAGCATAGGCGATAAAGCCTGTGACGGTCATCGGACCCTTAAACAGTACGGGAAGCTCATCGCCTTCTTGAACGTCTTCCCAGTAACGCGTGTTGGCACCGCGAATTTCTTCTGCTGCATAAAGTTTGTAGGCGTCTTGTAGCTGTTCGTCGGTATAGGGCACGACGCCTTTTTCTTGCACCTCGGCGTACTTGGTGCCTTTCTCTCGCGCATGATCGCGCTCGGTACGAAAGCACCAGGTGTCAGCCTCAGCAAGCTTGTCGCCGGTTTGATTAAAGAAATCAACGTGGTAAGTTTGTTGAATCGCCTTGCCAGCAAAACGGGTATCGTGCTCAACAAGATCTTTTAAATACGCCTCTGTGCTGATGACATCGTTACGCTTGGCGTGCTGATGCCAGACCCAGTTTGAGCCTGACCACATGGCATGCACTCCGGGTAAGCCACCAACATAGCCCGAGACAATGCGACTCGTAGAGTACAAAAAACTTGGCAAGGCGATGATCCCGCCGTGTGTGGTTTTGGCCGCGTATTCTGGATCGCACCAAAGCGGGTTGTCATCACCGATGCCATGCGCATAGTGCCGAATATTGTCGCGTGTGGCCTCATAACACCAGGGCTCTGCAGTTGAGCCGATTTTGACACCGAGACGGCGCTTCAAATCTTCGAGCCCTTGCTCGGTGATTTTTGGAAAACTGCGTTGGCCGATTAAGGATGACGACATATAAAGCTCCTCGTGATTTTTTTAAAGAATTCTGCGACTTAACGAATACTCGGGTGCGCTCGAAGGCTAAAAAATCTGTGTGTGTTTTTAGCTTTCTTGTTCGCGTAGTTTTTTTCGATGAATTTTTCCGGCGGGTGTTTTAGGTAGCTCTGAGACAAAAGTGATGTGGCGGGGATATTCATGCTGGCTTAAGCGTGTTTTGACTAAGTCTTGAAGCTCTTGAATGAATTTGGCGTCACCCGGCCGGTTGCTGACCACAAAGGCCTTGACTGCTTGGCCGCGCAGCGTATCGGGTACACCAATGGCGGCCGCTTCTTGTGCATCAGGGTGTTTGAGGATGGCGTCTTCGATCTCGACCGCACTCATGGTCCAGCCTGCTGAAATGATGACATCATCAGCTCGGCCGCCATGAAAAAAATAGCCATCGACGTCAGTGTGCCCAAGATCTTTTGTGGCGAGCCATTGCCCTTTGCGCCACACTTTGATTTCGCCCGTCATGTTTGCGGGGCACGGCTGTCCGGCTGCGTCTTGTACTTGCACCTTTGCACCGGGGATGGGCTTGCCCAAGGCGCCGCGCTTGACTTCAAAATCTTCGGCGCCGGGGTAGCTGACCAAAATGACACCGATTTCGGTCGTGCCATACATGCTGCAGACGTTCAGGCCAAAGGTCTGTTTGATAAAGTCTTCGGTGGCGCTGTCGATTGGTTCGCCGGTAAAAGACATTTTTGTTAACGCGTACGACTGCTCGGTTGCAGTGCCTGCATTTTTCATCATTCGGTAATGCGTGGCAGCGGCCGAGATATTTGTGAAGTGGTGTCTGGCAAGCCCCTGCAAGAGCAGTGTGGCGTTGAATTTACCCGCAAAAGAGCCGATGGTAAGACCCAGAGCCATGGGCGCTAGCGTGCCGTGCCATAACCCGTGGCCCCATGCAGGTGAAGACGGGCACATAAAACGGTCGCCTGGCCGCAAACCTGTACCGTACAGCGCTGCGACCATCAGGGTGACGATCGAACGGTGCGTGTGTTTGACGGCTTCGGGCAGTTCGCGCGTGGTGCCAGAGGTGTACTGGTACATCGCATAGTCGGTCGCTTTTGTATCGACTTGAAAATCTTCTGGGTATTGATAGAGCTCAGCCAGAAGCGTGTCATCGGCCAACAAGGTGCTAGCTTGAAATTGTGCCGAAACGATGTTGATTTTTTCTGCGTTGGTGAAGAGCAGGCTAGGCTGGCAGTCTGCGATTCTGAGGGTCAAACCATCGGGTCCAAAAAGGGTGAACAACGGGACTGCGATGGCGCCGGCCTTCATGATGCCGAACAAACAGGTGTAAAAAGCGAGTGAGGGCTCAAGCATCACTGCGACCCGATCGCCAGGCTTGATGTTCTTTGCCTTTAAAAAATGAGCCATCTGTGACGAGCGTGCAGCTAGCTGGCTGTAAGCGATCACTTCATCGGGCGCATCCGCGCGCAGGACAATGACCGCGGTTTGTTCGCTTTTGGCGTATCGGTCGACGCATTCATGAGAAATATTGAGTTGTTCGCGCGTACCTTCAAATAAATCCCATAACCGTTCGCTTGAAAAGTTTGCCTGTGCCTGTGCGTAAGAGGTGAAGCCGGTCAGTTTGGTCATCGGTTGCGCATGTGCAGAATAGGGTGAGCTCCAGCCTCGGCCGACCTTGTGTGTCTAACTTTATCGTTTGCCTCATTTATTGTCAAATAGCTAATATCATTGTATTAGTACAATAAAAGCAATAATATAAAAAATAGATATCCCCTCCTCCCCTCGGGCGCACAGGATTCCGAATGAAACAAGGCGATCAAACAGAATGGTCAGCGAGTCAGGTCGGGCAGCCTGACTTATTGGTCACGTCTGGCCCGCGCATCCGTCCTGTGCCGGCCGTGTCGCGTTCGATTGCGATTTTGCGTCTGCTTGGCAAAACGCGTACCCCGCTGGGTGTGAACGCAATTGCTCAAGCTTTAGGCTTGGTGCCCAGTACGTGCTTACATATTTTGCGCGCGTTGGTCGAAGAAAAACTCGTCGCTTTTGATCAACAAAGCAAGCACTACCGCTTAGGAATAGGCATGGTGGCTCTGGCACGCAGTGCGATCGACTCGCATGCCTTTGCCAGTCTCATTCAAGCCGGGCTTGACGACCTCTCGAGCCACTACAAGGTGACTGCAATCGCCGTTGATGTCACCAACCCCGATCAAATGGTGGTGGTGGCCCTGTCGCGCTCGTCTATCCCGTTTAGGCTCCATGTCGATGTCGGCAGCGTCTTTCCCTCGCTTTTAAGCGCGACCGGGCGCCTGGTCGCTGCCTTTAGTGGGCAAACTCGCGCCCAACTCAAAACTCGTTTTGACAAGCTACGTTGGGCCGGGCCACTAGATTTTGATACCTGGCACCAAGAAGTCCGTCAGGCTGCACAGGATGACCATAGTATCGACCGTGGAACCTACATCGCTGGCGTCACAATCGTCGCGGTCCCTGTGCGTCAACAAAGTAAGCCTCCTACGCACACAATTGTTTGCGCCAGCATGATGAATCAGTTGACCGAGGCTGACCTAAGCTCTTTAATCCACGTCATGAGATTTCAAGCCGCGCTCGCAACCGGCCCTTAAAAAAACCGAAGGAAGACAAGCGAACCATGCAACACAGCCGCGAACGAATACTAACCACCCACACCGGAAGCCTGCCCCGACCCGCAGAGCTCGTAAAACTGTATGCCCGACGTGCGAATGGCGAGCCCATCGACGAGGCGTTGCTCGCATCCGCCGGCCACCACGCCATGCAAGACAGTGTCGCGCGGCAGTTGGCGAATGGAATCGATATCGGCAATAACGGCGAGCAGCAACGCGAGGGTTTCTTTTTGTATGTGCAACGACGCATGTCTGGTTTTTCAGGCAGCTGGAAGCGCTGGTCGCGCGGTGACGTTGAGCGTTATCCAGAATTTAAGCAGATGATGGCTGTGCAGGCTGGCGACAAAGTCGCTGTTAGTAATTTCTTGCCTCCCCGTGTCACAGGTGAGATTCGTTATATCGACCCTGCGCTCGCCGCCTCTGAGGCTATCGATTTCAAGACTGAGCTTGCCGGGCGTCAAACAAAGTTTACTGAGGCTTTTTTAACAGCCCCCTCGCCGGGCATCATTGCCTCCGCCTGCAAAAACGAACACTACGACACCGAAGAGTCGTACCTTGCGGCGCTCGCCGAAGCTTTGCGGTTGGAATACGAGGCCATTGTCAATAACGGCTTCATCTTACAAATTGATTGCCCCGATCTTGCGCTTGAACGTCACGTCTCATATCACGAGGAATCTGACGCGAAATTTATAGGTTTCATTGAACGTGTCGTCAGCGCCATCAATACCGCGCTTAGAAATATCCCGCGTGAGCGAGTGCGCATGCACGTGTGCTGGGGCAATTACGAAGGCCCGCACGATTGCGATGTCCCTCTGCGCAAAATCTGGCCCGTGATCAGCCAGACCAACGTTGGGGGGTTCGTATTGCCCTTTGCCAATGCCCGACATGCTCACGAAATGAAAGTGCTGCGCGAGCGGCCCTTAGCAGACGATCAGATCATCGTTGCGGGTGTCATCGATGTCCTGACTAATTTTATTGAACACCCTGAAGTCGTGGCCGAGCGGCTAGAGCGTTGTGCTGCCGAGGTCGGCGACCCGACGCGCGTACTCGCTGGAACTGACTGTGGGTTCGATACCTCAGCAGGAATGGGGCGGGTGGCCACCGATGTGGTCTGGGCCAAACTGCGCACCCTAGCCGAAGGCGCGCGCCTTGCAAGTGAACGGTTAATCAAATAAGCAAAGCAGAGCGGTCATCCGTTAATCGACAGTCGCGCCAGATGCTTTGACAATCTCGCCCCATTTGACGATGTCTCCATCGAGTCGCACTTTAAATTGTGCAGGCGTGTCAAAGGCCAATTCAAGCCCGAGGTCGGTCAGTTTTTTCTGTACCGCGGGTTTTTTCATTACCGCAGCCGTGCCTTGGTAAATCTTCGCCACGACGTCGGGCGCAGTACCCGCGATTGCAAACAACCCTACCCAAAGCTCACCAGAGAATGCCGGGATCTGTTCGATCATGGCGGGTACTTCGGGCAAAGACGGCGAGCGCGTCGCTGTGCTGACTCCAAGCGCACGTAACTGACCCTGACGGATATTACTCAAGGCCGAAGGAAGACTTGCAAAAGCAATTGGCACCTGACCGCCCAAAACGTCGGCCATGGCAGGGGCGACCCCCTTGTAGGGGATGTGTTCCATTTTGTAGCCACCCTTTTGATCCATCATGACGCCAAGCAAATGATTCACCGTACCGTTACCAGCCGAGGCGTACTGGTATTTTCCAGGGTTCGCTTTAATCAACGCCAAAAATTCAGCAAGAGTTTTTGCAGGAAACGAGGGATGCACAACCAGAACATTCGATACGCTGCCAATCATAGTGATCGGAATAAAATCTTTAACTGGGTCGAAGCCGACATTTTTGTACAGTGCTGGATTAATCGCCTGCGTGCTGTTGACTGTCATCAACAACGTATAGCCGTCTGGGGCAGCCGATTTGGTCTGAATCGTACCAATATTGCCACCCGCCCCGGGTTTATTCACCAGCACGACCGACTGCTTGAATTCTTCGGCAAGTTCTAGCGCAATGATCCGTCCAACAATATCGTTAGTGCCGCCCGTTGCGTTGGGTACAACCATGGTGAGAGAGCGATTCGGATAAGCTGTGGCGCTCTGCGCTGCACTCGGTTGAACACCAACGCTGAAAGCCAACGCTGCAAGCAGGCCTAGCGTTTTGATTCGAAACCCAAATCGCGAGTTATGTTTTACCATCAGGATTCTCCTAGTTGTAATCGCTCTGATGTGCCAAACTATAAACTATTGGGTCGGATCGCGACCGTGAATTTTGGATAAACAACGATGTCGCAAGCGCCAAGAAGATTAATCATCGCAATCACGGGGGCGTCAGGCACTGCCTATGGCGTGCGTCTGCTGCAAGTGTTGCAGGCGACCGATATCGAAACGCACCTCGTTTTGACTGACTCGGCCAAAGTGACGATGGCTGCTGAAACCGACTTTAACCCCGCTCAAGTTCAGGCACTCGCTTCGGTTGTGCATTCGGTAAAAAACGTCGGCGCAACAATTGCCTCTGGCTCGTTCGTCACCCTTGGGATGGTCGTGGCCCCCTGCTCGGTAAACACTTTGTCGGAAATCGCCTGGGGGATCACGGGTAATTTGATTTCGCGTGCGGCCGATGTCGTGCTCAAAGAGCGCCGTCGCCTCGTACTACTTACACGCGAAACGCCGTTGCATGCGGGGCATTTAAAATCGATGTTGCAAGTCACCCAGAACGGCGCAATTGTCATGCCGCCGGTACCTGCGCTGTACATCAAACCTCAATCGGTCGATGAGTTAATTGATCACACGGTAGGGCGCGTGTTGGATTTATTCGGCTTAGAAACCGACCTTGTGAAACGATGGAACGGTTTGGGTAGGCCACAGTGATGCAACTTTTTGTGTACTACAAGTTTTTAGAGCAAGAACAGGCCGACGTTAAGCAGCGTGTCCAGACGATGCAAACCAAGCTGCAGCAAAGGTTTCCGCAACTGCTTGTTCAACTGATGAAGCGGCCCAAAACCGACGAGCTTGGTTTGGTAACCTGGATGGAAACCTACGACCTTTCGCAAATCGTTTTTGACGACTTTAAAAGCGAACTCGATCGTTACTCCCTTGAACTGACACTGCCGCAACCCAGACGCAACGAACAGTTTGTGAATTGTTAACAGTTGGGCGTTTAGTTCAATAAAACGCTTTCTCGTCCAGCGACAACAAAGGAAACGCACTTAACGCATCGTTAGGGCTTAAAGGCGAAACCGCTTGCAAGTAACTAGGGTTGAGTTCAGCCAGCGAATTAACGCCGATCAGCCCCATGCAGATCTTGATTTCATCTTCTAAGATCTCGAGTATTCTGACAACGCCAGCAGCGCCGTCTGCCGCCAGACCGATACATTGCATACGGCCCAAGCCAACCATATGGGCGCCGGCTGCAATCGCTTTCACGATATCAGAGCCGCGGTTAAAGCTACCATCAACAATGACGGTTGCGCGACCATTCACAGCCTTCACAACCTCTGGCAGAACAGCCATAGACCCCAGGCAATGGTCGAGTTGTCGGCCGCCATGATTGGACACGTACACCATATCCACACCATGATCGACCGCCATGGCGGCATCTTCGGCAGTTGCGATGCCCTTAAGAATCAGCGGAATCTTAAGTTTAGTTTTTAAGCGTTCGACATCCTTCCAAGTGAGCCTTGGCTGAAATTCACGACCAGGGATGGCCAACCGGCGGATGTTGCGCTTTGCTTGATCGCGTTCGCGACGGCTGTAATGCGCAGTATCAACCGTCAAACAAAAAGCGCCGTTACCCGCAGCTTCGGTGCGCGCCGCGATCGCATCCACCCAGGCAGCATCGCCATGTACATACAATTGAAATAGTCGCAGTGCGCTCGGAGCGGCTTGCGCCACCGCCTCAATGCCTGGTTGACAGACTGAGCTGAGCATATGAGCAATGCCAAACTCTTGGGCTGCCTGCGCCGAAGCCGCACCGGCGCCTTGCGTAAACAACTCAAGACTGCCCACAGGCGCGAGCAAGAGCGGCAAGCGTAAGTCGTGCCCCAAAAAATTCGTGCGCGCGCTCACATGACTGACGTCGCGCAACACGCGTGGCCGAAAAGCCATCGCATCAATCGAGGCACGATTACGACGCAGCGTCGTTTCGGTCTCGGTGCCCCCAACTATGTAATCCCAGTTATCGTGATTGAGTTTTTGACGGGCCTTTTGAACAAGTTCGTGGAGCGTTAAAAAATGTAGTTCTGCTGAAGACATATGGATGACGGTGCTCGAAGTTGAAGTGAAAGAAAGATAGCCAATAATTTAGTTTATTCAGTTGCTTTGATATTCGCCTGCAGGGCAGCTGCTTTCCATTTTTTCATCTCAGCGAAGGCGAACTCGCTCCAGGGGCCAGAGCCGCGGGGGTCGGGCACCATCCCTTTATCGATAATATTTTTTTGCATGACCGGATCAGCAAGTATTTTCGACACGTCAGCGCTTATTTTTTGAACGATGGCAGACGGTGTGCCTTTTGGTAACACCAAGCCCTGCCAACCGACACCCTCAAAGCCGGGGTAGCCCGACTCGGCTACCGTTGGCAGGTTGGGCAACTGAGGAACGCGTTCTAGAGTCGTGATGGCGAGCGGCTTTAGTTTGCCGGCCCTGATATGCGGCAAGGCGACGGCCATGCTGTCAACCAAGATAGAAATCTGTCCGCCTAATAGATCGGTGACTGCGCTTGCGCTGCCTTTGTAATTTACCCCGACCATATTCACGCCCGTAGTGGCTTTGAAGAGTTCACCGGTTAAATGTTGCGTGTTGTTGACCCCGCCGTAGCCCACATTAAACTTACCAGGCTCTTTTTTGGCTGCGGCAATCAATTCTTGCACGGTGTTGTACGGAAACTCTGCACTCACGACGACGATCATGGGCGTAATGGCGAGCCCTCCAACATAGATAAAGTCTTTTGTGACATCGTACGGAAGCTTGGCAAAGACGGCAGGGTTAACCGCCAAAACACCACTCGTCCCCATCGTCATCGTGTAACCGTCGGGGGCGGCAGTGCTACCCGCCACCATACCGGGCACGCCGGTTTTATTCTCGACAATCACCTGGTGACCCCAGACAAGGGTCAGCTTTTCTGCGATCATCCGAGCGATCATATCAGTGGCTTGCCCAGGAGGAAACGGTACGATTAATTTAACGGGCTTGTCTGGATAATTTGCTTGCGCCTGAGCTTGTAAAGTAGAAGTCAGACACAGCATCGTCAGCAGCAGTGTTGCAATTTTTTTAACGTTCATCAAATTCCCTTTTTCTCTTAAAGCCGCGACAGGCTAAGTCAAGTTGCCGTTGCCGAAGTTGTTTTACGATGTCTCTAGCCTAACTTTTATAATAAGGTGACGTTAAGTTAGGCTTCAGGCTCGTAATTGTCAACTGGCGCACGAACCAGGGCTCAGCTAGCGGCTCAGTATTTCTTTAAGCGCCTCGGGTGTGCAGCGCACATCGACCCCCGCCTGCTCTTGCGATAAAAGCATCGCAATCCGAGAGTCCTTATCGCCCCAGCCGCGGCCAAGTGCCTCGGTCAGTTGTGCAAGTGCCAACTTGGCAAAGGGCATCTCAAACTCGATCTCGCAACCAAGATCATTGGCGAGTGTGACGTCTTTATGCGCCAACGTTAATGAGAACTTTGCGGGGTCATAATCACCACTTAAAAAGTGCGTGGGTAGACCGTCAAAGGTTCGGCGGCGCCCCACAGCGCCGCTGCGTAACGCCTTAAAAAGAGTGGGTGCCTCGACGCCGGCTTTCACACCCATTGAAAACACTTCTGCAATCGCAGAGTTAAACATGTAGCCCATGCAGTTATGCACCAGCTTCGCGACCGAGGCGGCGCCGATTGCGCCTAAAAACTGCACGTCGTCTGACATGCACGAAAGCACGCTTTCGTACTTTTTAAATGCGACCTCGTCGCCGCTTGACCAGATCACCAATTTGCCGGAAGCTGCGCCCGTTGGTCCGCCGCTGACGGGTGCGTCTAAAAAATACACGTCTTGCGTAGCTAATTCAGCGTGTAATTGACGAATTAAACTCGGTGCGTTGGTTGAAAAATCAAACACGACGCTACCGGGGCGAAGGCCGGTGCTAAGCCCCTGCGGCCCTGTCAGCACCTCTTGCACCTGAGCGGGCCCTGGCAAAGACAGCAAGATGAGTTCGACCTGCTGGGCTAAAAGGGCAGGAGTCTCTGCCCACACGGCGCCTTGAGCGATCAGCGGTTGCGCACTGGCGCTACGCTTGTCGTTCACCACCAATGAATGCCCATTTTTGAGAAGATTCGCTGCCATCCGCGAGCCCATCGTGCCTAAGCCAATAAAACCGATTTTCATTTTTATTTTCCAGTTATTTGTAGGAATTGTGATTAAGCCTGTCGCACTTGAGTATTATTTACCAAAATAACGATTATCAATCAAAAAATCAGGAGATTTCGATGGCTACCGTCCCGACTTCAGCGCGTCGCGAGCGTTTACGCAAGACTGTGCCTAAGATGGTTGAGTGCGCAGAAAAAGTTTTGTATGGCGATATCTGGGAGCGTAAAGAGCTTTCAAAACGCGATCGCAGCATGATCACGATCGCCGCGCTACTCACGTCGTTCAGACCCGATCAACTTCGCGTTCACATCACACGGGGGTTAGAGAATGGCCTCACACAGGTAGAGATCGGTGAATTGATTACACATTTGGCTTTTTATTCCGGCTGGGCCTCGTCGATGTCTGCGGCTCAGATTGCTTACGAAGTATTCGAGGAGTTAGAGAAGAATGAAACGACTAAATAAGAGCTTGCTGCTCGTTTTACTGATGCCCTTGAGCAGTTTATTCTTGTCTGCTCAGGCTCAGGCTCAGGCTCAGGCTCAGGCTCAGGTGTTTCCAAACAAGCCGCTCAAGATCGTCGTGGGATTTCCGCCCGGCGGCGGCTCGGACCTGATGGCGCGAATCGTCGCCGAGAAGATGTCGGTGATGCTCAAGCAACCCGTGATCGTTGACAACAAACCAGGTGCTGGCTCAACGATCGCGGCCACCTTTGTTTCTCGGGCTGCTCCGGATGGGTACACCATCTTGTTTGGTCAGGCTGCCAATATCGGCGTGGCTCCCGCCATCATGAATACACTCACCTATGATTCGCTGAAAGACTTTGCGCCAATCACGCGCTTGGTATCGGCCCCGCTTGTGTTAGTCGGGCCCGCCGATCTTCCGGCTAAAGACCTTAAAGAACTCATTGCACTCGCTGCAGCCAAGCCCAATGCGCTGAGCTATGGCTCGCCCGGATCCGGTACGGTTGGGCACCTTGCCGGGGCGATGTTTATGAACGAGGCCGCGGTCAAGGCGGTGCATGTTCCATACAAAGGTCAATCGTTGTTAATCACTGACATGATGGGCGGGCGTATCGCGATGTATTTCAGTACGATTGCAGTCGTCAAGCCTTATGTCGAAAGCGGCAAGATGCGTGCCTTTGGCGTGACCTCTGCGAAGCCTTCTGCGGCGTTTCCGGGCTTGCCAGCGATCGCCGACGCGGGGCTGCCAGGCTATGCGGTTGAAAACTGGTATGGTTTGTTGGCCCCTGCTGGTACGCCAGCGGCTGTGATTGACACGCTACAGCAAACGGTCAAGCAAATCTTATTGCTACCCGACGTGCAACGCGACTTGACGAAAGAAGGCGGCGAGGTCGGCGGCGAAACCGCGAGTGAATTTGCTCAGTTTTTAGCTATTGACATTCCAAAGTGGAGAAAAATTGCAACGGACGCACAATTAACGCCTTGAGATGGCAACTTCAACCTTAGCGCCGTTGCCGACTTGCAAGCTCTGTCAAAACCGATGCCGTAATCCAGCGACCACATAGAAACTTGTGGTCTCGGCAATGAAGCCAGGGTTAGTTGCATAAGAGGTCGCCAAGTACATATTGGTCCGCTTTGTAAAATCATACTGAAAGCCAATACTGTAGGCGTCTTGCGAACTGACATTATTTTGCGCACGCGTGGTGCCTGTATTGGCGGCCCGCGTCCACGAACTAAAAATCTTTGACGCGCTGCTAAGGGGTAAGGTGAAGCCTAGCATGTACGAGGTAAAGTTCATGTTGGGGTCAAAAATGATAGCCCCTTGTCCGCCACCCCAAGAGTTGACGTCTATTGCCGGTTTTTCGATGGTTGTGAAAGATACACCTTGAACGTTGATCGCCCCGCCCCGGTTTTGACCGATCGCAGCCGAGAGTTGCACAACCTCAAAGTCGTACTTGCCGCCGATAATCCACTCGCGAATATTGGTATTCTCTGGCACGTAAGCGGGTAATTTTGAATCGTTACCGTTAGGCATGACCTGGTCGTAGGTTGCTGCCAGCATTAACGGACCCTTGGTGTAACTCACTCCGAGTGTGATGAGTCGCGTATTGTTCGCAGTGTTGTCAGCGCTGTATTCGCTCCCCGCACTGATCGGATTGAGGCCGTCAAAATAGTACGCGTTCATTTGGGGTGCAAAGGAGTAACCAAGGCCGATCTTCAGCCCACTGGTAGGCTCCAGCAACAGCTTAATGGTGTTGCTGTACTTGGTATTTGAGTTGGCCGAGCCAAACGCGAAGGCCATTCGAGCCTGACCCAGACCACCCAGGGAGGGGTCGATCGGCAAAAAGAACTCGGGCGTATAGCCGCTTTGGCGTCCAATTCGGAAATAGCCAAAGTCGTTTTTTTCCAAGCCCACCCAAGACTGCGTGCCCCACGGACGGCCGTTCGCTAACGATGCGCCGATGGTGATATCGTAGGCTCCTTCAAGTTGAAAACTTGCCGAGAAGCCATTGCCCAAGGGCTCTTGGCCACGAACGCCCCAACGGGAGGTGGTTTGCATGCCGCTGCCGACCCCGATTCTGGTTTGGCTGAATTGGCCTGGCCCAGTAATGGTTTGATAGACTAGGCCACCATCAATCAGGCCAGACATCATGACACTGCCTTGCTGTGCAGACGCATTGGCTAGAACGAAAAACAATGCTGCTAAGCCTAGTTTTAGTTTATAAGTACAACGCATGATGAAGGTGTAAACGCCTCTATGATTGATCAAATTTTGACGACCCAAGGTAGAGTATCAGCCAGACAACACCAAAGAGTATTAGAGATTAAAACGGTGGGGTGGGTTAACTGCCTCCAGCGTGTGGGAATCTCAAGCTAACCCTGATTACAACCTACCTTTTCTGAGCGGATTCAACTTATGAGCTTTAACGCTAAAAATCCAAAGATCGTTGTGTTGGGCGCTGGCGCCGTGGGCTGCTACTTTGGCGGCATGCTGGCACGGGCTGGTCACAATGTGACGCTGATTGCGCGACCTGAGCACGTCGCCGCCATTACGCAACACGGCTTGCATATGGATTGTCAAAGCTTCCAAGAATATGTTGCGGTCGCTGCGAGCACCGAACTTGCGGCGGTCGCCCAAGCGGATCTGATCTTATTGTGTGTGAAATCGCCCGATACAGAAAAAACCATTGAAGCGATTATTCCTGACTTGCAAAAACACACGGCGATTATCAGTTTGCAAAATGGGGTCGATAATTGTGAGCGTATACGCGGCCTTGTCGACAACTCAGTGTTTGCGGCGGTGGTCTATGTTGCGACAATCATGGCCGGGCCAGGGCGATTGAAACACCTTGGCCGAGGTGAGCTCGCGCTTGGCCAAGGAGACCCAAGCGTACACAGCGCGGCTAACGCCGAATTGCTCGAAGCCTTAGCGGCGTTGCTCTGCGCGGGCGGCGTGCCCTGCAAGGTCTCAGTCGACATACGAAAAGACCAATGGAGTAAGTTTTTGGTGAACTGCAGCTACAACGCGATTTCGGCGATCGGTCAAATGACCTATGGCCAGATGGTGCAAGCTGAAGCTGTACGTGAGTTGATTCACCAACTAGGCATCGAGGTAGTGAGCATTGCTCAGCAGCAGGGTATTGGACTCACGCTCGCAGAGGCGCAAGACGCTAATGACATGATCCCTAAGACCATGCCCGGCCAACTCTCTTCAACCGCACAAGATCTTGCCCGCAAAAAACCGAGTGAAATTGAATTTCTGAACGGCCTGGTGGTGCGTAAAGGTCAAGAGTACGGCATTGCCACGCCGGCCAATCAAAGCGTTTATGCCTTGGTCAAAATGCTCGAGCAAGCACAACAATGTCGCTAAATGGCAAGGCCTACATTGCGGGTGCCTTTGAGCATCCGACCCGCTTCGCGCCTGAAAAATCGGTCGCCCAACTGCACGTCGAGTGTGCTGCCGGTGCCCTGAAAGACGCGGGCCTGAGTTTTGCCGATGTCGACGGTTACTTTTGTGCGGGTGACGCGCCTGGGGGCAGCCCTTTACCCTTAGCCGATTACATGAATCTAAAGCTCAAGTGGATGGATGGCACCGAGTTGGGTGGCTGCTCATACTTAGCCCATATTGAACATGCGGCAGCGGCGATTGCCGCGGGCAAGTGCTCGGTGGCTTTGATCACGCTGGCGGGTAAGCCGCGCAGTCAGGGCCAGGCTGTTGGCACTGCGCCGCGGGTGCTCAGCGCCGACCGCCCCGAGACCCCGTGGGATCCGCCCTCGCGCTGGGGCATCGCCGGTATTTATGCCATGTATGCGATGCGTCATATGCATGAATACGGTACGACCTCTGACCAGATGGCCTGGGTAAAAGTTGCCGCTTCGCACCACGCCCAGCATAATCCTCACGCGTTGTTGCGCAAGGTCGTGACAGTTCAGGATGTCGTTACGTCGGCCATGATTGCCAAGCCTTTGCATAGGCTGGATTGCTGCGTAATTACGGATGGCGGTGGCGCGCTGATCGTGACCCGCCCAGAAATCGCCCGAAGTCTGAAGCAACCCCTAGTCAAGATTCGTGGCTGTGGCCAAACTATTAAAACGAATAACGGTGGCGCTATTGATGTGACGCGTACTGGCGCCGAGCGCTCTGGCCCTCTCGCGTTTGACGAGGCGGGTATTGTGCCCGCCGACATTAAATACGCCTCGGTCTATGACAATTTCACTATTATGGTGATTGCACAGCTCGAAGATTTAGGGTTTTGTAAAAAAGGCGAGGGCGGAAAATTCGTTGCCGATGGCAATCTCATCTCAGGGGTGGGCAAGCTGCCCTGGAACACTGACGGTGGCGGTCTGTGCAACAACCATCCAATGAATCGGGGTGGCATTACCAAAGCCATCGAGGCCGTACGTCAGTGTCGCGGTCAGGCGCACCCCGCGGTGCAAGTAAAGAATTGTGATTTGGCGTTGGCAAGCGGCCCAGGCCTTGTGTTGGGCGATGGCCACGCTCACGCCACCGTTATCTTTGAGCGAGAATAATGCGATGCAAACGAATGAATCTTTAGAGCACGCCATGGCAGCGCTGGCACAAGACCCCTATGTGGGGGCAAACCCCGAGTTACACGAGTTCTGGCAAGCCGCCGCGCGTCACGAGTTGCTTGTTAAAACGTGCACGCAATGTTCGCGTGCCCACTGGTATCCCAGAATGTTCTGCCCCTTTTGCGCCAGCGAAGATACCGAATGGCGCAAGGCTTCGGGGCAAGGCAAGATCTATGCGTTTAGCGAAGTCGTGCGCGCCGAACCTCCTTATATCCTGGCCTACGTGCGGCTTGACGAGGGCCCCGTTTTGCTCACGAATATGGTCGATTGTGATCCCACCGCTCTGCATATCGATCAGGTCGTAAAGGTGTTGTTCAAACCCGCGCAAGAGGGACGTAGTTTTCCAGTTTTTACGCCAAGCAAAAAGGTAACTAGACGCGCGACCTGAACCCTATGGCCGTCGTCATGCGCAGAATTAGAGTCGCGCTGAAATCATTCAGTAACTACTTGATAAAAAAAAGAGAACTTTTATGAAAAATATAATTTTTATTTTGAGCCGCCGTAGTGTTTTACTTTCAGCTGCTCTGGCACTTCTTGGTGTTATTGGCGTAGCCAGCGCACAAAGCCCGGCCGACAAATATCCAGAAAAATCCATCAAGATTGTCGTCCCGTTTCCACCGGGCGGCTCGACCGATGCACTCGGGCGCGCGATCGCTCAAAAGATGCAAGAAAAATGGGGACAGCCGGTGGTGGTTGAAAACCGCCCAGGCGCGAGCACGCTGATCGGCTCAACAGCGGTGGCGAAGGCGGCCCCCGATGGCTATACCCTAATTGTGTCAGTCAGTAGCCACACAACGAACCCAGCGATGCATTCAAGTATGCCCTTTGATACGCTAAAAGATTTCCAACCAATCAGCATGCTTGCCCGCGCGCCTGTGCTGGTGGTAGCGAATCCGAATTTTCCGGCTAACAATATCAAAGAGCTGATCGAGCTCGGTCGGGCGGGCAAGATCAAGTTGGATTACGGCTCAGCGGGTGTAGGAACAATGACGCACTTGACGGCCGAGTTGATTAAAAAGCAAACCGGTTTGGACTTAACCCATATCCTGTACAAGGGCGGTAATCCAGCGATGATGGATGTGATGTCGGGGCATCTTGCCCTCACGTTTGCGACGCTTGGCCAAGTCCAGCCGCAGATTAAATCAGGCAGGCTCAAAGCACTGGGGATTTCGTCTGATACGCGTTATGC
This sequence comes from Bordetella parapertussis, assembly GCA_945872285.1. Classification (GTDB taxonomy): domain Bacteria; phylum Pseudomonadota; class Gammaproteobacteria; order Burkholderiales; family Burkholderiaceae_B; genus Zwartia; species Zwartia parapertussis_D. The sequence goes on from CAMBZR010000053.1 coordinate 18,704, forward strand.
CTCAGTGTCCGATATTCCCACGCTCAAAGAGCAAGGACTAGATGTTGTCACCATCGAGTGGTTCGGTTTACTCGCACCTGCGGCAACGCCACCGAGCATCATTGCCAAGCTCAATGCTGAGGTCAAGCAGATTATGGCCAACCCAGAACTCGGTGATCGCCTGGCTTCGATCGAGCTTGTGAGCTCAAGCGCAGAGTTTCTTGAAAAGTTTATACAGGCTGAGGTCAATCGGTGGGCGCCTGTCATTAAAGAGCTCAACATCAAAACGAATTAAGGTTCGTTCAAACTATGAAATCAGGTTCGCCTAACATACCGCTTGAGGTGCCCTTGGGCAAAGAGGTTCCATATCCAAAGGGATATGACGCCTCGTTGCTGTTTCCGATGCCTCGTGCTGACGCGCGGTTAACCTTGAAGATACAAAGCGGTGGCGCTGTCGCGGCCGCGCAGTCAGAACGGATGTTGCCGTTTACAGGCTTCGATCTTTGGAACGCTTACGAAGTGTCCTGGCTCAATGCCAAGGGCTTACCTAAAGTCGTGTTGTTGCGACTAAAGGTGCCTTGTACCAGCCCAAATATCGTTGAGTCAAAGTCTTTGAAGCTTTATCTCAATAGCTTCAATCAAACTCGGTTTGACACGGTGCATCATGTTTTTGAGCGCTTGCGAACAGATCTTGCGCAGGTCCTAGGCGCAGAACTTGAGCTTGAGCTCGTGGGCCCCGATCAGTTCGCGAACGAAAAAATACATGAGTTCACAGGAATCGATTTAGATAAGTTAGATATCGAAATCGACTGCTACGAGCCCGATGCCAACATACTAAAGCCTCACGCAGGCAAGTTGGCTAACGCTTGCCCCGAGGTCTCTGAACGCCTGTTCTCGCGATTGCTTAAATCAAACTGCCCAGTCACGGATCAGCCAGACTGGGCGTGCATACAGATTGAATACACGGGTCCCGCGATTGATCACGCGAGTTTGTTGAAATATATCGTTTCATACAGAATGCACAATGGTTTTCATGAACATTGTGTTGAAAAAATCTTTGTCGATATCCTCAAGCAGTGTGCGCCGAGCTCTCTGTCTGTCTATGCGCGTTACACCCGCCGCGGTGGACTAGACATCAACCCTTGGCGCGCGACCTTTGACGTCAAACCGCCCAGTTTAGGACGCAGTGCCCGTCAATAGACTGTGTGATTAAGACCACTCAGGTTGTTTGTCAGCAATGCAATCGTCAAAAAAGAGTTTGTACCGCACCCGTCACTTGATATTGTTCGTCGACCAACAAGACTTGTCGCCACTTATCGAACGTGAGGCAAGGGTGTGAGATGTCAAACGCCAGCATATCGCCAACGTTGAGGTCAGCGCCAGTGGGGATACTCATAAACGCATGTTGATCCATCATGGCGGTAATCTTCCAGTCGCCCGGCGCGGGCTGTGGCGCTTGACTTGCCCCCGGTCGATAGTGCAGCGAGGTGATCGGCAACCCAGCGTCAAACGCTGCATCGCGCTTACCCAAGGCAATAATCGCCCGGTTCGCTTCAGGCACGGCTTGAACGTAGGCCCACAACTGCAAAGCGGGTAATAAGCTGCGACCCATTTCGCGTGCGACCGGGTTGCTGGCCTGTATGCGTTTCTCAGCATTGAGGTACACACCGACATCGTGGGTGAGATAGCAGCCCGGTCTTAAAATCACTTGCAAGGTTTGATTTGTCGAGAGACTTTTATTGCCAAACTCTTCAGCCACAACGTCAAACCAGGCTGAGCCTGCGCCACTGAGTATCACCCGCGGCTCTGTAAACCTGTTTTGCAACGCGAGCGCCTGCGTTCTCGCCAGCACATGCTGTAGCAGGTGCCGAATCGCTGGCTCTTCACTTAAAACACCTTCATAGAGTTCAACGCCGACAAGGCTTAAGGCTTGTGGCCAGCGTGCGATGGCGTCAAGCACTGCCTGCTCTTGTGCGAGATCGCGTATCCCAGTACGGCCGCCTTCGACCCCGTACTCGAGCAGTATTTTCAATGTCTGTTGATGGTCAGAAAAATACTGGCCGAGCGCGTCAGCATTCGCTGCTGAGTCAACAATGCAACAAAAGTAGAAGTTTGGATCTGCCTGTTGCAAGCGAGCGATGAGCGCCATATTGCCCTTGCCGACCAATTGGTTTGCCATGATGATGCGCGGTACGCCGTGCGATGCAGCGGCCTGCACTTGCGAAGCTGTAGCAAGTGTGATGCCCCAAGCGCCGTGCGCAAGTTGCATTTGAAAAAGCTCTGGGCTCATGGTCGTTTTGCCATGCGGTGCAAGCTCGACACCGTAACGCTCGATGAACTGCTTCATCCAAACAAGGTTGTGTTCGATACGACTTTGGCGCAACACGGCAACCGGCAGGCTCACGTCTTCGTTCAAAATACTCCAGCCAAGCGAACGACACCCTGCCAAGGTGCTGCCAGAAGGCACAAAGCCTAAACCTTTGCCCAGCGTGTCAAGTTGTGTTTTTTGAACCAGATTTGATTGCATGGTTAAGGGTGACCTAAAGTGTTCGAGGATAGCCGTGGCCGTCTGTTGACTCGCTTGACGCTATTCATCGGAAATTAGCCTTTTGCCCAAGCTCACCGAAGCATCGATTTTGTAGCCGAGCGCTTCATAAAAGCCCAAGGCTTGCGCGTTTGTTTCACGCACCTGTAAGTTCAATTTTGGGCAGCCTGCCTTTAAAAGAAGGGCTTCACCAAACTGCATGAGTTGTTTGGCGTAGCCGCGGCGTTGATGCTCTGGCGATACGGCTAGATAATTGACCCAACCTCTGTGCCCTTCGTAGCCAAACATGGCGCTCGCGACGATTTCATGATTGACTTCGCCCACGACAAACCACTCAGGGTTGACCGCCAGTTTGCGTTCAATGTCTAGCTGCGGATTATTCCACGCCCGGACTAATCCGCAGCAGTGCCAAAGACTGACAACTGCTTCTTTATCGTTTTTGATGAAAGGTCTTATATTCAATTAGATTACCAAGCTATACCGAGACCAGCTCGAGCAGTCCGAATCTAAAGAAGTGTCGCGAATTTGTCAAGATACGCTCTCAGATACGCTCTGAGTCAGACTGAACCTCAAGATTTGTTACCAAATGCTTGGTGCGATCTTGGGGGTCATCCACTCGATCTCGACATTGCTGCGACTAAGATAATGCCAAGCTAGCGCGTGGCATACTGTTTGCTAAATTCAATTGCTCTCTGCGCTTTAAGGTGTGCCCGTCTCGACAGTGATCCGCTGAGACTTTGTCGATCGCAGTGAATCTAGGTGACTATGATCAAAGCCGCTGCAGTCAAAGATACAACCGAACGCAATCGCGCTTTTAGCGGCTGGGTATCGCGCGTTCCTTTTTATTATGGTTGGGTGCTGATTGGTATCGCGTTCGTTACGATCGCGATCGGGATTAGCGCCCGAACGTCATTTTCACTATTGCTACCACCCCTCATCGACGAGTTTCACTGGTCGCGCGGCCTGGCCTCTGGGTCTTTTGCGTTTGGATTTTTAGTGTCAGCGCTGATCAGCCCCATTGTTGGGCAAGTGATGGACCGCTATGGGCCCCGTTTCTTGCTTCTCGCTGGCGCCTGCCTCACTGCGCTGGGCTTGTTGCTGGCCACAATGATGCAAGAACCCTGGCAGCTCTATGCAACGCTAGGGTTTCTTGTGGGAGGCGGTACCAACCTCATGGGGTTTAGCGTTCACTCGATCTTTTTGCCCAACTGGTTTGTGCGCCGTCGTGGCTTGGCGCTTGGTATCGCGTTTTCAGGTGCTGGGGTGGGGGCGTTGGTCATCTTGCCGTGGTTGCAGGAGATTATCGTTCGCGCAGGTTGGCGTGCCTCGTGTTTGGCGCTCGGGGCAGTCGTGTTATTTGTTCTTGCACCACTTAGTTTTTTTGTCTGGCGCCGCCCTGAGGATGTGGGACTCGAGCCAGACGGGCAGCACGGTCAGACCGAGGCCGAAGTCAGTACGAGAGCGTCAAACGTTGTTGACCACGCCTGGGTAAACGCCGAATGGACCATCGCAAAGGCGATGCGAACCAATCGTTTTTGGTGCATCATTTTTGGCTATTTTTGTGCACTATTTACATGGTATGCGGTGCAAGTGCATCAAACTAAATATCTTGTAGAAATTGGCTTTAGCCCAGCCACGTCAGCTTGGGCGCTAGCACTGGTGAGCGCCTTTGGTATGTTTGGTCAAATCGGCATGGGTGCGCTATCTGATCGGATTGGCCGAGAGTGGGCGTGGGGCGCAAGTTGTTTAGGTTCAGCGATCTCGTGCGCGGCTTTGCTGGCGCTTGAGGGTGCGCCCACTCAGTGGTTGCTGTACGTGATGGTGATTTCACAGGGCGTGCTGGGCTATGGTATGACTGCCTTGATGGGGCCCATTGTGATGGAAATTTTTCAAGGAAAATCCTTCGGTTCAATCTTTGGAGTCGTGACGATCGCAGTGATGGCCGGAGGCGCCGTGGGGCCTTGGGTAACCGGTGTGATTCACGACCAAACTGGCAGCTATCGCATCGCTTTCGCACTCGCGTTAGCGTGTTGCTTGCTTTCGAGTATTGCGATCTGGATCGCCGCTCCGCGCAAAGTGCGGTTGGTGCAAGGGAGGATTAAACGGTGATCTGACCGAGGTAAGTCGTAGGTCAATGTCACTACCGTCATGATCCAGTCCATGCAAAACAGAACCAAACACGCGGGGGTTTGAATCGCTACTAGTATCGTAGACACGACAAGCTTTCCAAGCGGCTCACGCGCTTTTAGTTTCCGCGCGTCAACTGCATGTTAGTGAGTCGGTCTAAGGCCTCTTGTATCGGTGCGCTACTAATTACGTCTAAGCCAGAAAATCGATTTTGCGCGATGTAGGCCAGGTACAACGCTAGGAGGGTCACTAGGTACAACAAAAAATTAGACAGGTACTGCACGGGTGGCTTTGTGAGCATGGCTAGGCTTAAAATCGCACTGGAAGCGAGCAGCGTAATGAAAGCCAGAAGCAGCCCCCGAAGGCCAACACTGAATTCGCTAGCATCAATTCTAAGCAGCCGCTGTTCTCTGATGCGGGCCACAAGAGTGCCGAGGTGCATGCTCGTGATTGCCGGAAGTCGTGTCAAGTTTTCGGGAGAATAGACAATATCTGACATCTCGGTAAGTGGCCGCAGTGCGCTATTCTCGCCTTTTCGGATGGATTGGGAATTACCTTGTTGGAGCGCTGGCCACTCTTTTTGCAGCACGTTTGACGTGTAGTCGCGGGTTGCCGCCATCAGCGGAGCGCCAACAGATGAGTCAATACTAAGCGCCAGACGCCCCAGTGTGCGTAGCGCGTCTGCCTCTTGAAGGAGTGAGGTTTTGGCACGAAGGTGGACGTTTGAAATATCACTAAAGACAAAGGCGATACCTAAAGATAGCAAAATAATTGCGCCAGAGTTCAATCCCGAAATATTGATGCCGTCGAACTTACGGACCAATTCTGCGTGTCTTTTTGGAGAAAAACTCCAGAGCATAATGGCGAACGCAACGCTCGCGCTTAAAACAGCGATTAGCAGAAAATTGAGAATAAGAGTTGTAGTTGTATTCATGGAGTGTGAACCGTGTGCTCTATTTCTTGTGGCACTGGTATGCACTCAAAAAAACATAGGATAAGTTATGTTTAGTATTGCACAATCAGTGCTCTTTTTGCACAACGAGTGTACAACCGCACCAAAAAAACTGTACAACGTGGAGAACCGCATAAATGCTGGTGCCCGAGGCCGGAATCGAACCGGCACGCCTTGCGGCGGGGGATTTTGAGTCCCCTGCGTCTACCAATTTCACCACCCGGGCCTTGGGGGATCGCGCGCGAGGCGCTTTGGAACGAAGTTGTGCATTATACGGCGTATACA
>CAMBZR010000054.1 GCA_945872285.1 Bordetella parapertussis
CCGAACAATGGCGTCGCAAAAAGGGTAAGGTTTTTGACGCTTGGATGCATCTGGTGCCTCGGCGGTGTTATTTTTTGGCTGACTCGAGAGCACCATCTTACCTCTTATAGGACAAACCGCGCCAAATCCTGACTTGCCGCGGCTTCAGCAAGCTTGTCGTTCACGTAGGCCACATCCAGTACGACGGTTTTGCCGCTGCTGCTAGCCGCATCAAACGACAGATCTTCAAGCAGCTTCTCCATCACCGTATACAAGCGCCGTGCGCCAATATTTTCGGTACGCTCGTTGACTTCAAAGGCCAGTTCGGCCAAACGCGCGATACCCTCCTCGGTGAACTCAAGGTGTACATCTTCGGTTGCAAGTAAGGCGCTGTATTGTTTGGTGAGCGAGGCGTCGGTATCGCACAGGATACGAACAAAATCTTTGGCGGTGAGCGAATCAAGCTCAACGCGAATCGGAAAACGCCCTTGTAGTTCGGGGATCAGATCCGAGGGGCGCGATAAATGAAACGCACCTGACGCAATAAACAAAATGTGGTCCGTACGGATCATGCCGTACTTGGTCGTCACTGTCGTACCTTCGACTAAAGGCAAAAGATCTCGCTGTACACCCTGGCGCGACACATCGGCGCCGCTGGTTTCTTGGCGCGCGGCAATCTTGTCGATCTCGTCTAAAAATACAATGCCGTGTTGCTCAACTTTGTGAATGGCAAGCGCACGCAAGTCGTCTTCATTGACGTGTTTGGAGGCTTCTTCGTCAGTGAGCAACTTGAAAGCTTCTTTCACGGTCATCTTGCGTGATTTCTTTTTTTCACGCGCCAGGCCTGCAAACATTCCTTTTAATTGCTCTGCCATGTCTTCCATGCCGGGCGGTGTCATGATGTCCATCTGCTGAGCGTTGGCAGCCACTTCAATTTCGATTTCAGTGGCGTCCAGATGCCCTTCGCGTAGCCTCTTTCTAAAGGTCTGACGCGTTGCGGTCTCTTCGCGAATCGGCGAGCCATCGGCGGCTCGTGCAGGGGTGAGTAACACGTCAAGGATACGATCTTCGGCCGCGTCTTGCGCTTGCGCGCGCACACGCTTCATCTCTTGTTCGCGTGTTTGCTTAATCGCGATTTCAGCGAGGTCTCGGATGATGGTGTCGACGTCGCGTCCCACGTAACCGACTTCGGTAAATTTAGTGGCTTCAATCTTAATAAAAGGCGCGCCAGCGAGTTTGGCCAGACGACGTGCGATTTCAGTTTTACCCACGCCGGTAGGGCCGATCATCAGAATATTTTTTGGATGAATTTCAGTGCGCAAAGGCTCGGCGACTTGCTGGCGACGCCAACGGTTACGCAGCGCAACGGCAACCGAGCGCTTAGCGCGGTCTTGCCCGACGATATGCTTATCGAGTTCAGAGACAATTTCACTGGGGGTCATGGTTGAGGCTGACATGCTTATTCCAGGGTTTCAATCAGATGTTGTTGATTGGTATAGATGCAAAGGTCGCCGGCGATTTCGAGCGACTGCTTGACGATCACTTCGGCGCTGAGTTCGGTATTGCGCAATAGCGCGAGTGCTGCAGATTGCGCATAGGCGCCACCCGAGCCGATGGCCGCGATGCCGTTTTCGGGTTCGAGTACATCGCCATTACCGGTGAGTACTAAGGTGTGATCGCGATCAGCCACGATCAGCATCGCCTCAAGCCGGCGCAATACCCGATCGGTGCGCCAGTCGCGTGTTAGTTCAACGGCCGAACGCATTAGGTTGCCCTGATGTTTTTCTAGTTTGGCTTCAAAACGTTCTTGCAGGGTAAATGCATCTGCTGTGGCGCCCGCAAAACCCGCCAAAATCTTATCGTGATACAGGCGACGAATTTTGCGTGCCGTTGCCTTGATCACAATATTGCCGAGGGTGACCTGACCATCACCGCCCAGCGCAACGTGATTGCCGCGCCGCACGCTGATGATGGTTGTGCCGTGAAATTGTTCCATGCTTAGGCTCGATAGTAAAAAAGGCACACTCGAAGTGCTGTGAGTGTGCCCTTAGGGTCTGAAAATGAAAGTTTGCGCGTGCTTGATGCTTAAGCGACAAAGGCGCGCCGAGGTGGTTTTAATCCCCAAACATTTTTTGACGCATCTCGCGACGCTCTTGCGCTTCGAGTGACAAGGTTGCGGTGGGGCGTGCTAAGAGGCGGCGTAGTCCGATGGGCTCGCCGGTTTCGTCGCACCAACCGTATTCACCGCTGTCGATACGCAGAATCGATTGCTGAACTTTTTTCAGTAGTTTGCGTTCGCGATCGCGTGTGCGCAGTTCAAGCGCGTGCTCTTCTTCGATGGTGGCGCGATCGGCCGGGTCGGGTACAAATTGCGTCTCGCGTAGGTGCTCGGTGGTGGCGCCTGCGTTGTTCAGGATATCTTGCTCAAGTTGACGCAGACGATCGCGGAAAAAGCCCAGTTGGCGCTCGTTCATGTATTCGTCTTCTGACATGCGCAACAGTTCGGTCTCGGAAGGCAAATTGTTTTCAGACAGGTCACCGTTTGTCTTTGGGGGCTTCTTTGGCGCTTTCGGCGCAGGCGCAGCTGCCGCGGGTGCTGAATTTGGTTTTTTTGCCGAAGTCTTTGCTTGGCTGACAGTGGGCGGCACAGCTTTTTTAGCGGGCGCCTTGACGACTTTAGGCACAGCCACGGCAGTCGTTGATGCTTTTGTTGCAGGAGCGTTCTTTGCGGGCATGGAGGCCTTGTTTGGTGTTGAAGTCTTGGTTGCTGCTAAGGCCTTGGCAGGTGTTGCTGACTTTGTGATCTTGCTTGGAGGGCTTTTTTTGGCGACGACGGCTGGCTTAGGCTTTGCAGGCGCAGCTTTTTTTGCTGCAGCGCCTTTGCTTGCCTTTGAGGTTGATGCCTTGGTTGCCCGAGTTGCCATTAAATCACTCCAATAAATTAGACTCTGCGAATTTCCTGCAGAGAAACTACTTTGCCAGACACTGCTCAAGACCTTTCAAGAAAATTTCTTGTGGCAGTTTACGTCCGATAAAAACCATTTTGGTATTTTTCTTTTCGCTGGCTAACCACGGTTTGCCAGGTTCTGCGCCCATCATCATATGCACGCCTTGAAACAACATACGGCGGTTGATGCCTTTCATATACAAAATACCCTTGTAGCGCAGTAAATCTGTGCCGTAGACCTGCACGACGCCACCCAAAAACTCTTCAAGGCGCTCTGGGTCAAACGGTTTATTTGACTTAAAGACAAAGGCACCGATGTCATCGTTGTGCGGCGGTTTGTGATTGTGCGCAGGATCCGTGCAGGTGGCTGGATCATGGGCGTGCTCGTGGCCGTGGTCATGGTCATGACTGTGGTCGTGCCCGCAGGTGCTGTGGTCGTGGTCATGGCCATGCGCATCATGAGCATGCTCATGGCCGTGCTCGTGGTCGTGCGCCGCATCGGGATGATCATCGGCTAAAAACTGTGGATCAATATCCAGAATGGTATTGAGATTGAAGCCACTGATATCGATCAATTGTTTAAGATCGGTTTCGCCAAAATGAACCACTTCAATCGAAGCGCGTGGATTCATATGCACGATGCGCCGACGCAAGGCTGCAAACTCAGCTTCTGCGACAAGATCCTTTTTTGAAACCAGAATGCGGTCAGCAAAACCGACCTGCTTCTGCGCTTCTTCTTGCGTGTCAAGGGTTTCCATGCCGTGTTTGGCGTCGACTACGGTGACGACCGCATCGAGGCGGTAGTAATCGGCGATATCGTCGTCCATGAAGAAGGTCTGGCACACTGGGCCTGGGTTGGCCATACCGGTGGTTTCAATAATGACGCGCTCGAACTTTAATTCGCCGGCTTTGCGGCGAGTGCTTAGGTCATTGAGCGTACGCATCAAATCGCCGCGTACGGTGCAGCACACGCAGCCATTTGAGAGCTCGATGATCTCTTCATCTTGATCTTGAACAAGCAGCTCGTTATCGATACTTTCGGGTCCGAATTCATTTTCAATCACGGCAATGCGCTTGCCGTGATATTCGGTCAGAATGCGTTTGAGCAGGGTCGTTTTACCCGCACCGAGAAAACCGGTAAGGATTGTGACTGGGACCATTTCGTCTGGATTGCGGGGGGAGTTCATCAGTCAGTCAACTTCAAAAAACGGGTGAGGGTGCGGGGCACCGAGCCAAGCTAGCGCCCGAAGGCGAACGCCGGATTACAGCACAACACACGCTTTGCGGCAAACATTTTGCTTTGCGCGCCCGCGACTGTGGGGAACTGAGTGTAGACCTCAAAAGCATGACACTTTTACTATATTGAGCGTTAATCGCGGATTTCAACAGTCAGAAGGCATCAAATCAAGAATATTTTAACTCTTTCGACCGGCGCGAGGGTGGGCTGTGTCGTAGGCTTTAGCCAAATGCTGAAAGTCTAACTTAGTATAAAGTTGCGTCGTTGAAATATTTGCATGCCCCAGCATTTCTTGAACCGCGCGTAAGTCTTGGGCGGATTGCAGAACGTGACTGGCGAAGCTATGGCGTAAGACGTGGGGATGCACATGCGTTGGCAGGCCTGCCTGCAAGGCTAGTTTGGCTAACTGCAATTGCACCACTCTGGGACTAATGCGTCGGCCTCGAGCACCAACAAAAAGAGCGACCGCGTCAGTCGTTGGTAGTTGCGCAAGCGCGAGCTGCGGGCGAAGCGCCAGCCACCTGGCAAGCGCTTCAAGAGCCTGGGTGCCAATCGGCACGGTGCGGCGCTTTCCGCCTTTTCCAAGGACATGAACCTCGTGGTCGGTAAGATTGATCCAACCGCCTGACGTGTGCTCTTTTGTTTGTGTGTACTGCATGTCGAGCCCGACGAGTTCGCTTAAGCGTACCCCGCTTGAATAAAACAATTCAAACATTGCCCGGTCGCGCAGCGAAATCGGGTCAGTGCGCGCCAACAGCACCGGTGCCTCAAGCAGCGCCTGCGTTTGATCGACCGAGAGAGCCTTAAGCAGGCCGCGTGGGGCCTTAGGCGCGCGGACATCCGTTGCGGGGTTCAGCGCCATGCCGCTTTGGGGCGCCCACCACTTGTAAAAGCCACGCCACGAAGCCAGCACTCGGGCCAGGCTGCGAGGGCCAAGGCCCTGGCCGTGCAGTCTTGCCAAAAACTGCCGAATATGGCCGTTGACCAAGGAGTGCAGGGGTCTGTCTTGAGCAAGGTGCACTAACCGCTGTAGGTCGCGTTGATAGGCACCAAGTGTATGTGGAGAATAGCGGCGGTTTTGCTCAAGGTGCTTAAGCCACTGCCGGGCTGCCTCGGGCAAAGCGGCTGCTGCCAACGCGACGCTCGTCGGTTGTTTCGCCGCAGCGTCTCTGAGCGGTGGTGCGCTTGCGGGTTGGCGGGTCGACATACGCAGCTCGTTTGGTCGTGGCAGCAGGTTGATTTAGTCTTGCGGGTTGACGGTCGGCTTAAGTCGAGAGAGCGCCGCACTGGCTAAACTGCTGACAGTTTGTAAAAACGTCGTACCCATCTCGGGGGTAAAACGCTCGGGGTCCTCTGAACCAAGCACCAACAGGCCAAAGGCCGGTTCGTGGGGTTGCGCGCGCAGCGACAACATCGCCAGCGAAGCGGGCTTTTTGTGCAACCAGCGTGCTGGGGTGAAGTCTGTATTGTTGCCGCAGTAGGGTGCGGCCAGCGTGTTGGCGAAGTCGTGGACTGCTGGCTCAACGGGGGCGCCTACCCCTTCGGCGGGCAGGTCAAGTCCCCAGACACGCAACGCGACCTCTTGCAAATTGAACTGCTCGGCCAAACCAAGGGCGACTTCACCCGGCAGGCGCAGGGTCGATTGTTCGGCCAGCATCCGCGCGCACCACAAGTTTAATTTTGTGGTGGTGGCCTCGTTTAACGCCCCATTGCGCACGAGCTCGGCCAAGCGAAACTCAAAATCGCGTAAGCGCTCGCGCAAGGTCAAAATTTGCCGCTCGCCCAATGAGATCGTACGGGCGTGGTGGGGGTGGGGCACTTCAAGCGTAGAAAACAGTTCGGCGTACCGAACAAAAAAATCAGGATTTTCTTGTAAAAACTTTGCGACGGTGTGCACGGTATCAGTCATTAAGCGGGGCTCGTTAAAGATGGAATCGAAGCGACTAGTTGATCGATATCAATACTGCCAGAAAAAACGGTATTGGCCGGTCCGGTCATATGCAACTGCGTGCCATCAAATGCTACGGTGAGCCAGCCACCGTGCATGCGCACGCGAACCGGCGACACCAGTTGCCCGCGCCGAATGCCGGCTGCAACGGCCGCGCAAGCGCCGGTTCCGCAAGCGAGCGTCTCACCCGCGCCGCGTTCATACACACGTAAATAGATCGTATGCGCATCAACGATTTGCATAAAACCGACATTGACGCGATTCGCAAACCTAGGGTGTGACTCGATCAGTGGACCAAGCAAGGCGACGGGGGCCGCTTCGACTTCAGCGACCACTTGGACAGCATGTGGATTTGAAATGGCTAGGGCAGACAGCCAAACGGTTTGCGGCGGGGTGGTGGCAAGCTCAAGCCCGTAGAGCGTCTCTTCGCCCTGCGTTTTTGTGGGCAGGCCTTCGATATCAAAGGGCAGATCGGCCGCAGAAAAACGCGTTTGTCCCATTTCGGAGGTGACATCTCCGTTGGGTAAGGCTTCTAGAGTGATTAGACCGGTTGCGATTTCGGCGCGAAGTGGATTACGCGAGGAGAGTTTTTGTTCATGCACAAACCTGACAAAGCAGCGTGTTCCGTTGCCGCAATGTTCGACCTCGCTGCCATCGGCATTGAAGATGCGGTAGCGAAAATCTGCCTCAGGGTGAAGAGGGGTGTCAACCAGCAGAATCTGATCGCAGCCCACGCCAAACTGGCGGTGTGCAAGCGCTTGGGCGCGCTCTGGGGTCATTTCAATAGCTTGCCTGACCCCGTCTAGCACCACGAAGTCATTGCCCGCCCCGTGCATTTTGGTGAAATTCCATCTCATCCCAACATTATCCCTCATTCACCCTATCAAAGAGCAGGGGATTCGCCCTAATTAGCCAAATTGGCATAAAATTGCAACAGTCGCTGAGTTAACCGACAACTTGCGGAGCGACTGAGTTGGGTCAAGACTGAAATATCTGACCGACAAAAAAATAATTCTGCTAAAGCGTCGCGCCCAGTCCAACGTCTTAACAGGTGAAGGTTCAGGGGTGCAACGCACCTCCTTAACCCACCTCTGGCTTCGCCAGTAAAGGACGTGAGCATGTCTACTAAATCAAACGATTTTCTCTTTACTTCTGAATCCGTGTCTGAAGGTCACCCTGATAAGGTTGCCGATCAGGTGTCTGATTCAATTCTTGACGCCATTTTTACGCAAGATCCCAACGCACGTGTCGCGGCCGAAACGCTGTGCAACACCGGCTTGGTGGTGTTAGCCGGTGAAATCACCACCACCGCTAACGTGGATTACATCCAGGTTGCACGCGACACCATCAAGCGCATTGGCTACGACAATACCGATTACGGTATCGATTACAAAGGTTGCGCGGTGTTGGTGGCCTATGACAAGCAATCTCCTGATATTGCTCAGGGCGTTGATCGCGCTTCTGATGATTATTTGAATCAAGGTGCAGGCGACCAAGGTTTGATGTTTGGTTATGCCTGCTCTGAAACCCCTGACCTGATGCCCGCACCGATTTGGTACGCACACCGCTTGGTGCAACGCCAAAGTGAGTTACGTAAAGACGGCCGTCTGCCCTGGTTGCGCCCCGATGCCAAGTCGCAAGTGACTTTTCGTTACGTCAATGGCGAGCCTGTAGAAGTGCACACCGTTGTCTTATCGACGCAGCATGCGCCTGAAATCAGCCTGACCGAAATCGAAGCGTCAGTCATCGAGCACATTATTCGGCCAAGCTTTCCAGCAGAGTTGTTGACACCTAAGACCAAGTTCTTGGTGAACCCCACTGGTCGCTTTGTAATCGGCGGCCCCCAAGGCGATTGCGGGTTGACGGGTCGCAAAATTATTGTCGATACCTATGGTGGTGCTTGCCCCCATGGCGGCGGTGCGTTCTCAGGCAAAGACCCCTCAAAGGTCGACCGCTCGGCGGCCTACGCTGCGCGTTATGTCGCCAAAAACATTGTGGCTGCTGGTTTGGCTACGCAGTGCCAGGTGCAAGTCAGTTACGCGATCGGCGTGGCAGAACCCATCAACATCACTGTTTACACCGAAGGCACTGGCGTGATTTCGGATGACGCGTTGGCCTTGTTGGTGCGCGAGCACTTTGACCTGCGTCCAAAGGGCATCGTGAACATGCTCGATTTGTTGCGCCCAATCTACACCAAGACAGCAGCCTACGGTCACTTTGGTCGTAACGAGCCCGAGTTCACCTGGGAAGCCACCGACAAAGCCGCAATGCTTAAAAAGGCGGCTGGCAAGTAATCGTTGTCGTAAAAAAAATGCCCCTGCACAGAGGCCTGTGTAGGGGCATTTTTACGTGAGTTGGATCCCGGTGCTAAGCTATTGTGATGACTTCACCGACTCAAAAACACGATCGTAGTCCAAGCCTCGAGCCCGCCCTCGAAGTGGGGCAACCCGGTGCAGCAGACTCACCTTGTGTGGCCGTCTGCTCAACCTTGTTTGAAGATGTCTGCCGAGGTTGCGGGCGCACCATCATGGAAGTCTCAAACTGGGTCTTTATGGACGACGCCGAAAAACAAGCCGTCTGGGTGCGGATTCGTGCCGAAGGCTACCCAAGGCGCCCCGGCACAACGTAACAACCTTCGACCAACGCACAACTCAAGGTCAGATCGGAGACACCTAAATTTGCTCAACACAATTTAGGTGCGTAGAGTCTGACCGGGCGCAAGACATGCACCCCACGCACTCGAGCCCTAACAAAAAGAGGCTACTTATCAGACAACACAGTCCCAGCCAGCTTCTCAGACATCTTAGCCACAGCTGTGTGATCCTGGCCAGGCCCGAGCATGGCGGCAGACGCTGCCCATAACTCGCGGCACAGCGCTGAAAAAGGCGTTGGCGTGTTGGTGTCTTTGCCAATGCCCAGAGCGATGCTTAAGTCTTTGACCATCAAATCCAGGCCAAAACCCGCGTTGTACTGGCCCGACAACACAAACTGTTTAAATTTTTTCTGGGTCGAGTTGTTCATGCCGGTTGACGAGTTTAAGACGTCGACCATCGCGGCAGGATCCAGCCCAAAGCGCTTGCCGATCAACAAGGCCTCGATACCGATTAAAAAACCACCGGCCGAGACCAAGTTGTTGAGTGCTTTCATGGCGTGGGCCGAGCCAACGTCGCCGGTGGGC
This sequence comes from Bordetella parapertussis, assembly GCA_945872285.1. Taxonomy (GTDB): domain Bacteria; phylum Pseudomonadota; class Gammaproteobacteria; order Burkholderiales; family Burkholderiaceae_B; genus Zwartia; species Zwartia parapertussis_D. Next base: position 9,290 of record CAMBZR010000054.1, read on the forward strand.
GTAATCGAGGTGCCCATACAGGACAACACAGGGCGAACGCGTTCAAGCAAGGCTGCGCTACCGCCAAACATAATGGCGAGTTCGCCCGTTTTGGCGCGCGGCACGCCCCCAGAGACAGGTGCATCGACCAAATGACCTTTGGCTGCTGCAACCTGCTCGGCGAGTGTGCGGGTGATAGTGGGTACGCCAGAACTCATTTCGACGATGACGGCGTCGGGGCGCAGGCCAGCCAAGATACCGTCTGGACCGGTCAGCACGGCCTCAACGATGGCGCTGGTAGGCAAGATGGTGATGATGATGTCTGACGCCGCAGCGAGGGCGCGATTTGATGTGGCAACTGTGCCACCGATGTCTTTGCAAAAGGCCTGTGCGCGTTCGGCTGAAGCGTCAATAATTTGCAAGGGATAGCCGGCTTTCTGTAAAAGCGCGGCCATCGGCCAGCCCATACTGCCGATGCCGACGAAACCAATGGTGGGTTTAGCGCTCATAAGTGGCGTGCCTTTCTTAAAAAATAGATTTAATTGAGCCTGATTGTCTGTGTTTGGCTTTACCGCTGTCAAGCGAGGCGTCTCACAGCGGGCTTGACAAGCACCACGGGCAACTCTCAGAATGACCCACAAGCTGAGCAAAACGGTAAGCTCTCAGAACAACCAACAAGCCGAGCAAAACGGCACGCGGAGACAACATGAAACTGCCTGAATACGAGATCTTTGCATTGCGCTACGCCACCATGCCTAAGCGTACGCGCCGCGAAAACTTCATCACCCACGATCCGCACGACGAGCCCATGCCCATGGATTATTTCGTGTGGCTAATCCGTGGCGAGGGCAGAACCATCATGGTGGATACGGGTTTTAACGCCGAGCAGGCAAAACAACGCGGGCGCACGCTGACACGCTGCCCAGTGGGTTCGCTGGCGTTGCTAGGCGTTGCCCCCGAAGACGTGCAAGACGTTGTGATTACTCACTTGCATTACGACCATGCGGGCAATATTGGGTTGTTACCGAACGCCAAGTTTCACATCCAAGATGGTGAAATGGATTACGCCTGTGGGCGGCACATGTGCCAAGGTTTGTTTAGGCATGCCTACGATATTGAAGACGTTGTCACGCTGGTACGTCGCGTGTACGCAAACCGGGTTGAGTTTCACAATGGCCGCGAGACACTTTGCCCTGGCATCGAATTAATGAAAATCGGCGGTCATACAAAGGGGTTGCAATCGCTGCGCGTGCATACCGCACGTGGTTGGGTGGTGTTGGCCTCAGACGCCAGCCATTACTACGAAAACATGGAGAAACCCTCACCGTTTCCGATAGTGTTTCATTTAGGTGAAATGCTGGATGGCTATGGCATTTTGCGTGCAGCCGCCGATTCGCCCCAGCATATCGTGCCAGGACACGACCCACTGGTGCGGACGCGTTACCCGTTTCATGGCGACCCCGCCAACGACATCGTAGCGTTGCACTTGCCACCAAAAGGCTAACATTTAGTTACACAATAAACGAGAAATACGTATTGCAAATGAGGTAGCAAGCCCTTTAAAATTGTGTGATGGAAACACGACTCACTCGCTTAGAAGCCCTTATCCCAACCCTCGCCACGCGCGAGGATTTGGCCTGCCTCGAAACTCGCATGTCGGCCTCAATTGGCAGGGTCGAAACTCACATGTCGGCTTCAATTGGCAGGGTCGAAACAACGTTACACAGCGAAATGAGCAAGCTAACGTGGCGCATTATGGCGCTGTTAGCAGGATTGTTGCCAAGTCTGTTTGCGGCGGCAGTGTACGTGACCAAATACACCAACTAAGTTAAGTATTTCTGAACGACTAGGCTTTTTGAAACCTAAAGCCCTATCAGTTCAACCAGTTGTGCCACAACATTTTGCTGCAAGTGCAAAATAAACGCGCTACAATGTGCAAGCTTTTGAGGAGCGTTGCGACGGATCCGCTGCACTTTGCCGGTTCGCCAGGCTCATAAGCTTCTACGTTACCGTTGGCGTTTTTGCCAACCTTAACGGCGCTCACCTAATCCTGCCAGACAGCGATTGAGGTGGTGCACAATTTCACCCCACAGTGCATTGCTGAGCAGGCTCACCGGAGCCCTTCTCGCTATGACTGTTGCTACTACCCAAAAGTTTACTGACTTCTACGTTGCTGACCTCGCTCTTGCCGACTGGGGCCGCCGCGAAATTCTGATCGCTGAAACTGAAATGCCAGGCCTGATGGCCACCCGTGCTGAATTCAGCAAAACTAAGCCGTTGAAAGGTGCCCGTATCACAGGCAGCCTGCACATGACGATTCAAACGGCTGTGCTCATCGAAACACTGCAGGCACTGGGTGCTGAAGTGCGTTGGGCATCGTGCAATATTTATTCAACTCAAGACCACGCTGCAGCAGCTATCGCAGCAGTGGGCACGCCCGTGTTTGCCAAAAAAGGCGAAACCTTGGTTGAGTACTGGGAATACACCCACAAGATTTTTGAATGGCCAGGCGACCACCAAGCCAATATGATTTTGGATGATGGCGGCGATGCCACACTGCTGTTGCATCTAGGTACTAAGGCCGAGTCAGACTTGTCGGTCTTGAACAACCCAAGCTCTGAAGAAGAAGTGGTGTTGTTTGCTGCGATCAAAGCAACGATCAAGCGCGATCCAAAATGGTACTCATCGCGTTTAGCCCAGATCAAAGGCGTGACCGAAGAAACCACCACAGGTGTCTTGCGCCTGTACAACATGTCAAAGAAAGGCGAGCTCGCCTTTGCGGCGATTAACGTCAATGATTCAGTGACTAAGTCAAAGTTTGACAATCTCTATGGCTGCCGTGAATCATTGGTTGACGCGGTGAAGCGTGCCACCGATGTCATGATCGCCGGTAAAGTTGCAGTCGTAGCAGGTTATGGCGACGTGGGTAAAGGTTCGGCTCAGGCGTTGGCAGCTTTGCGTGCTCAAGTTTGGGTCACTGAAGTCGATCCAATCTGCGCGCTGCAAGCGGCAATGGAAGGCTTCAAAGTGGTCACGATGGAAGAAGCGGCCGACAAAGCCGATATTTTTGTGACAGCAACAGGTAACTACAACGTCATCACGCGCGCCCACATGGACCGCATGAAAGACCAGGCGATCGTGTGCAACATCGGCCATTTCGACAACGAAATCGATGTGGTCGGTATCGAAAATCTGGTTTGGGAGGAGATCAAGCCCCAGGTTGATCACGTGATTTTCCCGGACGGCAAGCGCATTATCTTGTTGGCGAAGGGCCGTCTGGTGAACTTAGGTTGCGGCACAGGTCATCCGTCTTTCGTGATGTCGGCATCGTTTACAAACCAAACGATGGCGCAGATCGAACTGTTTAGCCGCAACGAACAGTACACCTCGGGCCAGGTCTATGTGTTGCCTAAGCATCTTGATGAAAAAGTGGCCCGCTTGCATCTTGAAAAAATCGGCGCGCACTTGACAACACTGACACCACAGCAAGCAGCGTATATCAGCGTCAAGCAAGAAGGCCCCTTCAAGGGCGAACAGTACCGTTACTAAGTCACTCACCGTGCGGTCCGGCCTGCCGTGTGAGGCAAGGCCGTACGGTTTTGGTCCGATCGATTTCACTGACCCGGAGTTCATCATGACTTTGCTACTCGTCTGGATACTCAATGCAGTCGCCTTATTGGTTGTTGCATATATCTTGCCCGGCATCGTTGTGGCGAGCTTTTGGTCTGCGATGTGGGCAGCGTTGGTGCTAGGTTTGATCAACATGTTGGTCAAACCTTTGTTTGTATTGTTGACCTTGCCGATTACGATCGTAACCGTTGGTTTATTTTTGTTTGTGATCAACGCGCTGATGTTTTGGTTGGCGGGCTCGATCCTCAGTGGCTTTCGAGTCATTGGCTTTTGGTGGGCGGTTGGCGGTGCGTTGTTGTACAGCTTGATTTCTGGCTTTTTGACCAATCTGATTAATAAATAAATGACTAGCTCAGTCGCTCCAATTTTTAGCCTTGAGTTTTTTCCACCACGCGATGATGCAGCTAAGCAGCGCCTGGTCGCGGGTGCCAAGCAGATGTTGGTCATCGATCCGCATTACTGCAGTGTGACCTTTGGCGCGGGTGGTTCGACGCGCGATGGCACGTTGGATACGGTACGGGTCTTGCGCGAGATGGGACGCGATGCGGCGCCCCACTTGTCATGTATTGGTTCGAGCCGCGACGAGCTCAAGGCTCTGTTGCAGTTGTATCGCCAAGAGGGTGTGCGCCGTATTGTGGCGCTGCGCGGTGACATGCCTTCTGGCATGGGTGCAGATGCGGCGGGCGCGTTGCGCCATGCCAGTGATTTGGTTGAGTTGATTCGCCAAGAAACCGGCGATTGGTTTCATATTGAAGTGGCGGCCTATCCTGAGATGCATCCGCAGGCGGCGGGTCCAGAGCACGACCTTGCGCACTTTGTGAATAAAGTGCACGCCGGTGCAGACAGCGCGATTACACAGTATTTTTTTAACGCGGATTCGTACTTTGATTTCGTCGATCGTGCGCAGGCTAAGGGTGTGAATATCCCGATTGTGCCGGGCATTATGCCGATCACCAATTACACGCAGTTGATGCGGTTTTCAGAAATGTGTGGCGCTGAAGTGCCGCGCTGGATCCGCTTACGTCTGGCTGAACTGGGTGACGACAAAGAGTCGATTCGCGCGTTTGGTACTGAGGTGGTTACCGACTTGTGCGAAACCTTGCTTGATAACGATGTGCCGGGTTTACATTTTTATACGTTGAACAATGCCGAGGCCACGCTAGCCATCTGGCGGGGGTTGGTGGATTAGGCTGAGGTGCTCGTAAAGTGATAAAAAGGCCTTCTTCTCAGAAGGCCTTTTTGTGACAGCAGCGAAATAATAAGCTTAATCGGCGTATTGGTTTGCAGCTTTAAGCAGGGGCGCCCACTTATCGATTTCGAGTTTGAGCCAGGCTTGCAATGCGGCTGGCGTTTGCTTGTCTTTGGGGGTAATCACTGCACCCAGGTCGGTTGCTTTTTGGATGACAGCGGGGTCGTTAAGAGCATCTTGTACCGCTTTGTTAACTTTGGCCGCGACTTCTGGCGCCATGCCTTTGGGGCCGTAAATACCATGCCAGACCACAATTTCAAAATCTTTCAAACCACTTTCACGCAGCGTAGGTGTGTTAGGCAGGTATGACAAACGCTCTGCTGAAGTCACGCCATACAACTTGACGGTATCGCCTTTAATTTGTGGCAAGGTCTGTGTAGTTTGGTCGCACAGCACATCGAGTTGTCCGCCCAGTAGCGCTATCATGGCCGGGCCCGTGCCCGAGTAGGGGATCGCAGTAAAGCCTACGCCCAACGCCTGCTGTAATAAGGTGCCGCACAGTTGCGAGACTGCACCTAACCCGGCATTAGCCAGATTGATTTTGTCGCCCTGTTCTTTTGCATATTTGATGAATTCAACCATCGTGTTGGGTGGGAATTTTTTGCTACCCAAGAGCGTCATCGGCACATCGGCAACCAGGCTGATATAGGTGAAATCCGTCAAGGCGTTGAAGGGTAGTTTGCGATAGAGCGTGGGCGCGGTCGCCATGCCGTTGTGGTGGATGAACAGCGTGTAACCATCGGGGGCGGCCTTAGCCACGACGTTCGAAGCAACAGTGCCCCCTGCACCTAAGCGATTTTCAACGACAACCGTTTGGCCGAGGCTTTTGCTCATGGAGACGGCTAAAGTACGAGCCAGCACGTCGGTCGGACCGCCCGCTGCGAACGGCACAATCAGTGAAACGGGCTTGGTTGGATAAGCCTGAGCGTAGGCGTTGCCGGTCAAGGCAGCGCAGGCGAGTGCGGAGGCGATCAGGGTGCTACGAACGGTTTTGGTGAGGGTCATTAAGGTCTCCATATGTCTGAACCAATGCCCAACAGTTTAGTCCATGCAGGCCAACTGAACCCGTGACCGACGCAGGGTTAACATAATTTGCGTGGCTCTCGGTTATTTGACCAAGGGGGCAGCATTAGGCGGCGGCGCAGGAAACCACCCTTGAGGTGTTGCAATCGCGTCCAGACTGACATCATAAGGTTGTGGTGTGAAGGCTTGTATGTTCGAGTCGTCGTCAGACTGAGCCAAGAGTCCTTGCTGCCAGGCGATGCCAATCGTAAGCGGTGCTTTGCCGGCACGGTGCAAGGCCGTCAGGGTGCGGTCGTAATAGCCGCCACCATAGCCCAGTCGGGCTGCCTGAGAGGTGAACCCGAGTGTGGGTACCAGCATGATCTCAGGAATAAGCGCTTGTTGGCGAGGAGGTTCTTTCACCCCAAAGGCCCGAGTGGTAAGTTCGGTGCCGGCCATCCACCGATGAAACTCTAGCGGGGCATTGCGCTCTACGATCACTGGCAGACAGATAGTGACTTGATGCAAGTCAAACTGTTGCAAGAGTGGACGCAGGTCAGGCTCGTAGTCAAGCGGCCAAAAGCCCGCCACGACAAGAGGTCTTAAGCGCTGGGAAAGCTCAGACTCGGCAAGGTATTGGTCGAACCAGTGTTGCAGTCGAGCGCAAAGCGCTGCGCTGTCCTGTTGGCGCTTAGCCACAGACATCGTCTGGCGAAGGTTGCGCAGGCGCGCGCGCAGCTGGTCTGCGTTATTCTTTGACATGTGTCGCAACGGTGCTGACAAATAAGCGTTGATGAGGCGGTTTATGCACGTGCAAACAAAGTATCAGAATTGTGGGCTGGGCGCTTGGCTAGCCAGTGTCTGTACGCTCTTTGTTTGGCTTCAGACGCCGGGCTGGGCCCAGTCAGCCGCCTCTGCGTCTTCACCGTCCACTGAGGCCACGGGCCCCGCTAGATTTGTTTTGCAGGCCGATGGCACCTTAGTGCCGGTGGCCGGCACTCCAGCGGCGACACCCTTGGCGCCTGCGCCTGCGCGAGCCGCCAACGCACCTTCAACGGCCCCGAACACCGCGGTGCAGGCGGGCCCGTCGATTGCTGACTCAGATTCAACACCTGCCGCGCGCGCGGTGGCTGCAGCACGTAACGCGATGAACGCCAAGCAGTGGGCACAATTGGCAAGCTTTGTGCCCCAGGCGCGTGGAGACGTGCTTGGTATCTATCCAGAATACTGGTCGCTGCGCACGCAGTTGGGTTCAGCCCATCTGCCCGGGGTTCAACAAACCTTGACAGAATTCATTACTAAAAACAAAACAGCCTACCTCGGTGATCGGCTGAAGGGTGAATGGATACTGGCTGCGGCGCGCGCAGGAGATTTTGTGGCAGTGCGCGAGTTGGGTGACGTAATGAATCCGAATCCACAAATCCTTTGTGCGCAACTTGAAGCGCGCCACATGGGGGGTCAGCGCGCCACCGCTGCCGAAGCGCTTAAAGTGTTTGCGCCCTATGGGACCTGTTTAAAACTGTTTGATCAGTTGGTGGCGGATCGTGTATTGGGCTCAGCTGAACTGATGCCTTATTTATACGAGGCAATCGAAAACAATAAGCTACCCGAGGCGCGACGCTATGCGGCCTGGGTCTTTGAGCCGGCTGATTTAGCAGCTTACGATGCCATGCTTCGTGAGCCCGCGCAGTGGTTAAGTGCTCAAGCCGGGACGCGTTCAAGTGCGCGTAACGATATTGTTGCTGTGGGACTGGCGCGTGCTGCGCGCGCGGACCTGAGTGCGACCGCAACGAAAGTAAGTGGCACCTGGACCGAGCAATTGCCCAAAAAGAATTTGCAATGGGTGTACGGGCAGATGGGCTTATTGGCCATCATGAATCTTGATAGCCGCGCGTACGGTTGGTATCGCGAAACTGGTGCGTTAGGGCTGTCTGACACCAATAATGCCTGGCGTGTACGGGCGTCTTTGCGACAGGTAAAAATCGACTGGCCCTGGGTTCTGCAATCGATTGACGCGATGGGGCCGACGCAAAAGGCTGACGCCGCTTGGGTGTATTGGCGTGCACGGGGCTTGATCGCGACAGGTAAAAAACAAGAGGCTGAAAAGGCCTATGCGTCGATCGCCGACCAATTTAATTTTTATGGTCAGTTGGCCCTCGAAGAGTTGGGGCGTCAGATTGTGGCACCCAATCGGCCTGCACCTGTTACGGCCGAAGAGGTGGCGCAGGCCCGCGCGAACCCCGGCTTGCAACGTGCAGTCACCTTGTTTAAGCGTGGCTGGCGTGGTGATGCCGTGCCGGAGTGGAACTTCACCCTGCGCGGCATGAGTGATCGTCAACTGATGGCGGCGGCCGAGGTGGCGCGACACGAAAATATTTACGATCGTGTGGTCAATACTTCAGAGCGTACGCAAAAAGAATTCGATTTTTCGCAGCGATACATTGCACCGTTTGAGGGTCGTGTCTCGGCGCAGGCCCGGCAAATTGATATTGATCCAGCTTGGGTCTATGGACTGATCCGGCAAGAGTCTCGCTTCATCATGGATGCTCGCTCGGTGGCGGGCGCTTCGGGCTTAATGCAGTTGATGCCCGCCACGGCGCGTTGGGTAGCTGGCAAAATTGGGATGACAGATTTCACCCCCGCGAAAGTCAATGATTTTGATACGAACACCAAACTGGGTACAACATATTTGAGTATGGTGTTGTCTGACCTGGGAGGCTCGCAGGTGCTGGCGAGTGCGGGCTATAACGCCGGACCGGGCCGCCCCATGTTGTGGCGCTCGAAGCTTGACGGTAAGGTTGAAGGCGCGATTTTTGCCGAAACCATCCCGTTTAACGAAACGCGTGACTATGTCAAAGCCGTAATGTCCAACGCGGTGTATTACGCGGCTTTATTCAGCGGTCAACCGCAGTCGCTCAAACAACGGCTAGGCGAAATTGTGCCTCAGCCTTATGGGCGCACACCTCTGCCGTGAGTGCTGATCACGCGACCGAAGGTTTAAAAATTTATATCGTTGGTGGTGCGGTACGTGATGCCTTGCTTGGTCTGCCCGCGGGCGATCGCGACTGGGTGGTCGTTGGGGTAACGCCCGAAGTGATGGTGGCGCGGGGTTTCATCCCGGTGGGGGGCGATTTCCCGGTGTTCTTGCACCCAGTGACCAAAGAAGAATATGCACTGGCTCGTACCGAACGTAAGTCGGGCCGAGGCTATAAAGGCTTTACGTTTTACACCGGTGCTGAGGTCACGCTAGAAGAGGATCTTAAGCGTCGTGACTTAACCGTTAACGCGATCGCGCAATCGATGGCTGGCGAGTTGGTGGATCCATTGTATGGCGTGCAAGACCTACGTGCGAAAATCTTGCGACACGTTGGGCCTGCGTTTGAAGAAGACCCGGTGCGAATTTTGCGCCTCGCCCGATTGTTGGCACGCTTCACTGAGTTTGCCGTGGCGCCAGAGACCCTTGTACTGTGCCACAAAATGGTTGCCTCGGGCGAGGTCGATGCGTTGGTACCAGAGCGTGTTTGGCAAGAGCTGTCGCGCGGCTTAATGTCTCAGCAACCCTCGCGGATGCTGGGGCTGTTGGCTGAAGTTGGCGCGGCGCAGCGAATCATGCCAGAGCTTGTGCTTAGCCCGCGCGTACAGGATTTAGCGAATCGAGTCGCGCAACAAGGTTTGTCGTTAGCGTCACGTTACGCGGTGTTATGCCTCGACACCAGTCCGCTTAAGACGTTGGCCACGCGGCTGCGTGTGCCCTCAGAGTGTGCCGATATGGCACGCTTGTTGCCCCTTGTGTTAGCCGCGCTGTTGCAGCTGAACGAAAGGCTTTCGATGGGCAAGGGTGGCGCAAACAAGGCTGCGACAACGGCAGCCCGCCTGCGCGATGCGTCCGATGGCGCAGACGATGGTCTGACATCTTTGAGCGAAGTGCGCCACGCGTTGAAGGATGCAGAGCATGCAGAAACGGTGTTATCACTGTTTGAAACGTGTGACGCCATACGAAAGCCCGAGCGTTTTGAAGCGTTGCTACAAACAGCCTGCTATGTGGATGAGGTGCTACCCGTGCTGCGCGAGGCCTGGCAATCTTGGTTGCAAGTCGTACTGGCGGTCGACGCCGGTGCCGCCGCGCGCGCGGCGAGTGCACCCGATCAGATCAAACAACGCGTGCGCGCTGCACGCTTAGCGGCGTTGCAAGGCGCCTAGTCCTTAAAAGGTGGTGCCTCGATGTTTCAAGAAGCCGAAGCAGATCCGCAGTTATCACAAGAAGAATTTAAAAAAATCGAACAACACCTGCGCGTTCAGTTGGTAAACGAGCAATATCGTCACATCGCGCTACAAGACCGGGCCTTGTTGATTGTGGTGGCGGGTATTGACGGTGCAGGTAAAGGCGAGACGATTAATTTACTGAATGAGTGGATGGATCCGCGTCATATTCATACGATCGCTTTTCCGGAGGCGAGTCGCGAGGATCGGGCCTATCCTGATGCGCGCAGATTTTGGATGAGGTTGCCTGCCAAGGGTGAGATTGGGATCGTGTTTGGTTCGCGTTACACCTCATTATTCAAAGAGGCAGCCCGCAAGCACCCACACTTGGAAAAACTTGAACAAGAGATTCGTTTTGTCAGGCGGTTTGAATCCACCGTGGCGGCCAATGGTGTACAGATTCTTAAGCTTTGGTTTCATTTATCGCGCGATGCGCAGCAAGCGCGCATCGACGAGTTGTTGGCGAATCCTTCAACGGCGTGGCAGGTTGATAAGCTCGACTTAAGGGCGCACAAGAAATTTGCTTCAATCCGGCGCGCCAGTCAGTTGATTTTGGATGGCACCGATGCGCCTCACGCGCCATGGGTTGTGGTCCCGAGCGCCGATCCGAAGCTCAGAATGGTGCGCAGTGCTCAAGCAGTGCTTCAGGCGCTTAAGGTGCGTACGATTAAGGTGCCGGTGTTTCACGAGCCTGATAGTGTGCCTATCGTGGCGTGTCAGACCAATCCGCTCAGGCTCCTTGATTACAAGGCCACACTCGGCAAGAGCAAGCACGAAACGCAGATTCTGAGTTTGCAGAACCGCTTGACAGAACTTGTCCGTGACAAAGCATTTAAAAAGCGTGCACTGGCGCTCGTTTTTGAAGGTGTAGATGCGGCGGGTAAGGGGGGTGCGATTCGACGTGTGACGCGTGCGATTGATGCGCGTCACTTTGATGTCATGCCCGTTGCGGCCCCCACACAGTCTGAAATGTCTAGGCCTTATTTATGGCGCTTTTGGCAAAATGTACCTAGGCAAGGCCGTATTGCGATATTTGATCGGTCTTGGTACGGGCGCGTGCTGGTTGAACGCGTCGAAAAACTGATTACGCCGGCTGCCTGGACGCGCGCCTATGATGAGATCAATGATTTTGAGCAGCAGATGGTTGAAAACGGTACGATCGTACTGAAATTTTGGCTGGCGGTGACGCCCGAAGAGCAGCTCAAGCGCTTCAAAGAGCGCATGCACTCACCGTTTAAGCAATTTAAAATCACCGAAGACGATTGGCGCAATCGGCGTAAAGCAAAGGCTTACGATACCGCTGCGCGTGAAATGTTTGACCATACCAATACGACTGCGGCACCATGGCATGTTTTGTCGGCTAACGACAAGCACTATGCGCGTGTCGAGGTTTTAAAAGCAATTGTAAAAGCGCTTGAAGATGCTTAAGAATATGTTTCACGCTGATTGCCTGTTGTGCCACTCTCTCGGTGGCACGGTCTTGTGGCAAAACGATCAACTGCGTGTCATTGACGCTCGTGATGCGCTGTATCCGGGGTTTACGCGTGTGATCTGGACTGCGCACGTCGTTGAGATGACAGACCTGACCACAGCCGAGCAAATCGAGTTGTTGCGTGTTGTGCTGCTGGTTGAACAGTTGCAGCGGCTAGAGCTCAAGCCCGATAAAGTCAATCTCGCAGCGTTCGGCAATGTCGTGCCGCATCTGCATTGGCACGTGATTCCGCGCTGGAAAGATGATCCGCATTTTCCGCAAGCAGTCTGGGCCGCTTTGCCGTCAGCCGATCCAGCGGCGCAGGCTGTGCAAGAGGCGTTGCGCGCGGGTATTCAACAGCAACTGAGCGCATACCACCAGGCCTTGGTCGTGCGACTGGATGGCCGATGACCTTTCAGGCGCAATTACCTTCTAATCGTTTGAAGCAAGTCGATTTGCTTGCGCACCTCACCGCGCTGGCGCCCGCGTGGCAGGCGGTGCTGCGCACCGATGAGGTGAAGCGTGCGCTTAACGACTTGTCTGCAATGTTGGCGCAGCGCTTACAAAGCGAAGCCGTCATTTATCCGACGCAACCTTTTCGCGCGCTTGAGTCTTTAACCCCTAACGCCGTGCGAGTGGTGATCTTGGGTCAGGATCCGTATCACGGTGCGGGGCAAGCGCAGGGGCTGGCGTTTTCTGTGCCTGATGGTATTGCGCGACCGCCAAGTTTGCGCAATATCCTGGCTGAGATCGAACTCGAGTTTCCCGGCGACCCGTCGCAATTAGTCTTGAAGCCCAATGCGGGTCACAACGATTTATCGCGCTGGATGCGGCAAGGGGTTTTATTGTTAAACACAGCTCTGACCGTCGAAGACGGGCAACCGGCGTCCCACGCGGGCAAAGGGTGGGAGACTGTGACCGACGCGTTAATCCAAACGGTGGCAAAAGAACCAAATCCTAAGGTGTTTATGCTGTGGGGCGCGCATGCGCAAACCAAGCAAGACTTGCTGGCCAGTCAGCCTCAGCACTTGATTTTGAACTGCAACCACCCCTCACCTCTGTCGGCGCGCCGAGGCGCCAATCCCTTTATTGGCTGCGGTCATTTTAAAATCGCCAATGCGTGGTTATTACAACAAAATTTGCAAGTAATTGACTGGAAAGCATAATTATCCGCACTAAAGGGTTTACCCCGACTGAAAACTAGGGTAGTATTCGGTCACTGCAAAAAAGATGTCGCAGCTGCTGGCGAGTAAAGCTCAGCCAGGTAACACACATCATCGATTTCTGACCTCCTTTCCTTTCGTGGGCAGCAAGTGTGATCCAGATAGAGGGATCACCAGCCCAGACGTTCGGTTGAATCGGTCGGCACGATGCTCGATTCAACCGACTACCGCCGGTCTACCAATTCTCCGGGCTGCGTCACACGGCCACTATCTGGCCTCTAGGAAAGTCATGTCCTTCGATTCGTTAGGGCTCGCGCCCGCTTTACTCTCTTCAATTGAACGTACGGGTTTTACAACCCCTACACCTGTGCAAATGGCAGCGATTCCTCCTGCCATGGCCGGCTCTGACTTAATGGTCTCGTCGCAAACCGGTAGCGGTAAAACAGCAGCCTTTATGCTGCCAGCGCTACACCGTATTGCACAAAAATCCGCCAATAAAGGCCGTGGTGTGCAGGTGTTGGTGTTGACCCCCACTCGCGAACTCGCCTTGCAAGTTAGCGAAGCCACCTCCGCTTACGGCAGCAATCTTGATGATCTACGCATTGCAACAGTAGTGGGCGGTATGCCTTATGGCGCCCAACTGAAAGCCTTGTCACGTCGTGTTGACGTATTGGTGGCAACACCTGGTCGCCTGCTTGATCACCTGCAAGCCCGTAGGGTTGATTTGTCAACCGTGCACACACTCGTGCTTGACGAAGCCGATCGCATGCTGGATATGGGCTTTATCGACGACATCAACACGATCGTTGATCGTACGCCGCAAGATCGCCAAACCTTACTGTTTTCGGCAACGCTTGATGGCACAGTGGCCAAATTGGCCGCTCGTATGATGCGTGACCCGCAGCGGATTGAACTGGCCTCGCAGTCAGATCGTCACGCTAACATTACGCAAACACTGTTGTATGCAGATGATGCCGGCCATAAGCTGCGCTTGCTTGACCACATTTTGCGCGATGCTGCCATGGGTCAGGCGATTGTCTTTACTGCCACCAAACGCGGTGCCGATGACCTCGCCGAGCACCTGGCTGACGCGGGCTTTTCAGTGATGGCTTTGCATGGTGATATGAATCAGCGCCAGCGTTCACGCACCTTGACTGAAGTGCAAGATGGTCGGGTACGTGTCTTGGTTGCCACCGATGTTGCCGCACGCGGTATTGATGTGCAAGCCATTAGTCACGCCATTAATTACGATCTGCCGATGCAGCCTGAAGATTATGTGCATCGTATCGGCCGTACTGGCCGTGCCGGGCGCGATGGTTTGGCTTACACCTTGGCCGTGCATGGCGAGCGTCATAAAGTGCGCCGTATCGAGCACTTCATTGGCCACCAAATCCCTTCAGAAGTGATTGCAGGCCTCGAGCCACAACGCACACCAAGCGCGCGCCCCGAAGGCGCTGGCCGTGGTGCCGGCGGCAAAAAGGGCGGACGTTTTAGCAACGACCGCAGCTCGGCCCCGAGCGGTGGTGGTTACGCCGGTCGTGAGTCACGGCCCTATGCCCCACGCGGCGACAAGCCGTTTGCTGACCGTGGCGAGCGCAGCTTCGCCCCACGTGGCGACAAGCCCTTCGCGCCTCGCGGTGACAAACCGTTTGCTCCGCGTGGTGATAAGCCGTTTGCAGATCGTGGCGAAAAATCCTTCGCCCCTCGTGGTGACAGGCCTTTTGCCCCGCGTGGTGAAAAATCATATGCGCCACGTGGTGAAAAATCGTATGGCGATCGTAGCTACGCCCCACGCGGTGATCAACCACATGCCGCACGCAGCGAAAATCCTTACGCCAACCCGCGCACCGAGCCACGTTCGTTTGAGCCCCGCACTGACCGCGGCGCTTCAGACCGCCCGGCCTATGCAGGTAAGCCTGCTCGCCCAGCGCGCGACTTTGCGCCACGTGCCGCAGCACCCAGTGGTAAAACGTTTGCTCCACGCGGTGATGGCCCAGCGCGTGCAGGTGCACCTCGTCCAGGCGCACCACGTGCCGCCACGGGTGCACGTCGTGGCTTTACCTTTGACGGCGGTCGCCGTTAAATCGTAGACACGCAGTGCCTGCCGAGACCTCCATTTCGGTAAGCGCTGACGCGCTGGCGCATAGCCAACGTGTCAGCGCTTTTTTACATGCTCAGATTCTAGAGCAGGGTGGCTGGCTGCCGTTCAGTCAGTGGATGCATCATGTGCTGTATGCACCAGGGCTTGGCTATTATGCAGCGGG
>CAMBZR010000055.1 GCA_945872285.1 Bordetella parapertussis
GTGTACCTTCATCAGCAAAGCTGTTTTGGGGTTGATCGCCTCAGCAAAATCTCTAGGGTGCGTTCGATTCGTGGTGCCGACCTCGATCAGCTTGGCGCCCGCGCGCTTCATGATGTCAGGAATTCTAAACGCCCCGCCGATTTCAATCAGTTCGCCGCGCGAGACGATGGTCTCTTTGCGATTAGACAAAGCGTGCAGCAGCAAAAATACCGCCGCGGCATTGTTATTGACGACTGTAGCCGCCTCGGCACCCGTGAGCTCACACAGCAACTCTTCAACGAGTTCGTCACGGTCGCCGCGTTTGCCCTCGCCCAAATCGTACTCGAGGGCGCAAGGCTCTGCTGCAGCACTCGCCATGGCGTCTATGACTTCGGGGGGCATCACGGCGCGGCCGAGGTTAGTGTGCAGGACCGTACCGGTTAAGTTGATGACGCGACGCAGATTCGGTGTGGCGCGCGTTTCAAGCGTTTGACGGATCTCTGCAAGCACCGCCTCTAGGTCGGGCTGGGTTGCGCGCTTTTGGGCTAAGCACTCTTGACGGATCAACGCTAGCGTTGATCGGATCACGCGCAAGACCTCATCGCGACCATAATGTCTCAGCCAGCCTTGGCAACACTCTAACGCTAAAACTTTGTCAACTGAGGGTAACTGTGCGAGCCCTTCTGACACGGGCGCACGCGCCACGGTGAGTTTGTTCATGAAGTTTGAGAAACCTATAAAAAGAGTCAGAGTCTGAAAAATGTTACGACCAGAGTTGTTCGGGTGAATCGTCGGAATAGCCAAGCTGCCAATCAGACGTTGAAACACTAGGTCGACTAGGTGGTTGTCGTCGATTGACCAACGGTAAAAAATAAATTACGCCCCGTACGAAAAAAGCCTTCACCAGAAAGCGCAAGATCCAAACTAATTGAGGCAAGGTCATCCGCAACAACATCAACCAAAGGCTCTTTGGCTTGAAACATTATTTTTAAGTAGCCGTGACACTCTTCGCAACACTCACCCTGAAGCGCGCTCTCGCGCGTATCGCCCAGCATCGCGACTTCTTTGGGTGTGTCGCAGTTGGTGCAGCGTGCACGCGGTGCATACCACTCTGAGGCGCATAAAGAGCAGATCAGGTAACGGTGCAGGTCACGCTCACCGACGCGCACAACGCTGGCCACGGGGTGCGAACCGCACACGGGACACAAACCGCTTTCGCCTTTATGCAACTCAACAAACGCAGACACCGTTTTTGCCTGAACAGTCCACAACAACTGCAGGGCAGCACCAATAAACGGCACGGCGTCAGCGGGCAACGCTGAATCCTCGGCTGCGAGCAAGGCCTTGGCCTGCCGAATTTGCTCTGCCACATCAGACTGTTTGATACGTTCAAGCGCTCCGCGCACGCCGGGCGCCAAAGACTGCTCTTCGAGAGCATCACTTAAGGCCTTGAACACCACAGGCCACTGCGCCTCAGGCAGCCAAGTCGTGATCGAGAACGGCGGCAGTTTATGAATAAAAGATTCGCGCACAACGTTTTCGTTGATCGGCTGTGGCTGCACACTTTTCAGACAAGCAACCTGAGCCTGCAACAATTGCGCGCAAAACGCCAGCCAAGGCGACTCACTTTGTTGCGCTGCCAAGACTTGCATACGCGCTGCCCGCGCGGCAAAGAGCTCGCCGGCGTCTACCACTACGAGCAACGGCGTATCGTCGTCGGGCATTCCCTGTATTTCGCCGGGCTGTATCAGTTTGACTGCTTTGACGCTCATGTTGCAATCTCAAGTCTTGGTAAGGTTCTAACCGTCCTACATATCGACGGGGCTTTCTGACAGCGGCCGCGCTCAAGCGTGAGCGCAGTCGTTAAATGCACAAGGGGAAGAATATCAGTCTTCCCCTTGTTGTTACCGCAAAAATCAAGCTTTTTAGCGTGCCAACCCTAACGACTGACCTGCGCTAGAGTTATTTGCCGCCGGTAACCTCTTTAAACCAACCCGGATGATGCTTGCGTGCCCAGGCGCGGCTGACCACGCCTGTCCACATCGCACCAATCGTACCCTTTACCCAAAGTGCCGCGTAAACATGGGCGATGATCGTCAAGATCAACACCCAAGCCGATACAGCGTGTACTAGGGCCGCAACGCGCGTCACGTCTACCGAAAAGTAGTGTGAAAAGTAAGGCCGCCAAAACGCCAAGCCCGACACCACCAACAGGATCATGGTCACGACCATCACCCAGAAAGCAGCTTTTTGCCCGCCGTTGTAGCGCCCAACTTCGGGCAAGCGATCATGCTTTTTATTCAACACGTCACCAAGCTGGCTCAGCCATTTGCGGTCATTGGCCGTGAGAACGTTGTGGTGCCAAAATTTGAAAAAAATCAGCACAAACAACACAAACATCGCCGAACCGATGAAGGGATGCAACACCCGATTCAATGACCCGCCGCCGAACAAGTCCGACAAAAAGAACATTGATGGATGAAACATCGCCAAGCCACCAAGCGCAGCCAGCGTAAACAACAACGCAATCAGCCAATGGTTCAAACGATCTGAGCCCTGATACCTCACCAATCCCTCTTGATTAGACATGGTTCATCTCCTTAAGACTTTTTCGAGTCGTCATGATCTTCATCCACCGTATCCGGGCCTTTAATCGCGTAATGAATCACACCAGCAAACACGGTTGCCGCCATGGTCAAGAGCGCAATCGGTTTCATGATGCCTTTCCAGAGTCCAACCGTAGACGAGATCTTTGGGTCCGCCGGCAAGCCGTTGTAAGCCGTTGGCTTATCGCCATGCGGCAGCACATACATCACGTGCGTACCACCCACACCTTGTGGGTTATACAAAGAGGCCTTGTCATAGCCGCGACCGTTCAAATCTTTGATCCGTTCGTTGGCGTATTGGATACGTTCATCTTTCGGGCCAAAGGTCAGGGCTTGTGTCGGGCAGGCTTTGACGCAGGCAGGTTCTTGTCCCACTGATACGCGGTCCGAACACAAGGTGCACTTGGTGGCCTTGTTAGTCGTTTGCGAAATCCTTGGCACATCGAACGGGCAGCCTGCCACGCAATAGCCGCAACCAATACATTTGTCAGAGTTGAAATCCACAATGCCATTGTCAAGCTTGACAATCGCACCTGGGCTCGGACAAGCCTTCAGGCAGCCTGGGTCTTCGCAATGCATACAGCCGTCTTTGCGAATCAACCAGTCGATCCCGCCTTGGGCGTTTTCGATTTCGTTAAATTTCATGACCGTCCAGGCATTCGCACCGAGTTCAACCGGATTGTTATACGTGCCATCGGTGTCACCGATTGCAGGACGGGTTTCGTTCCACTCCATACACGCGACCTGACAGGCCTTGCAGCCAATGCAGCTCGAAATATCGATCAGCTTGGCAACATGAACTGTCTTGGCCGCCGAAGCGGGTGGAGTCATGGTCGTAGCAGACTGGGCGACGACTTGAAGTGCTTGAATTGCCATGTCGTATCCCCTTATGCCTTCTCAATGTTGACCAAGAACGCCTTGAACTCTGGCGTCTGAGAGTTTGCATCGGCCACATAGGGCGTCAGCGAGTTCGCAAGCTGTGCGGGTTTAGTCAAGCCTTTAAAGCCGAAGTGAATCGGTATGCCCACGTGATAAACCGTCTGGCCGTCGACCTTCATGCCTTTTAAGCGCATCGTCACCACCGCTTTGGCGTGCACGTGTCCGCGAGCAGAAGTCACCTTGACCCGATCACCCGAGGCGATACCACGCAGCTTCGCCAGCTCCCGACTAATCTCAACAAACATTTCTGGTTGCGTGATGGCATTCAAATCTGAGTGTTTGGACCAGTAGTGAAAGTGCTCAACCAAACGATACGTCGTTGCGGCATAAGGATAATCTTTACGATTACCAAAGACCTCCATATCCCCCTTATAGACACGAGACGCAGGGTTCGAAGTCGCCTTGGGGTTGTTCGGATGCATCGGATTGCGCGCCAGAGGCGTTTCGAACGGCTCATAGTGCTCAGGGAAAGGTCCCTCGGCCATCTGAGGTGCAAAGAGACGACCCACGCCTTCTTGCGTCATGATAAACGGCATGACGTTTTCTTCTGGCTTAGCGTTTGGACGCATGTCAGGCACATCACTACCGCCCCACCTGTCGCCCAGCCATTTCAGAACTGTGCGTGATTCATCCCAAGGCTTGCCATTGATATCCGCAGAGGCACGGTTATAGAGAATGCGTCGATTAGCCGGCCAGGCGTAACCCCAGTTCAGGGTTTGGCCGAGGCCCTGGCTTGAGGCATCGGTAGGATCGCGGCGCGCCGTGAGGTTACCCGCCTTGTTCCACATCCCTGAATAAATCCAGTTACCGCACGCTGTGCCACCGTTCTCAACCAGTTGCGCAAAGCCCGCCAGCTGCTCGCCGGCCGGCACGAGTACATTCCCCGCGGCATCCTTCAAATCCACCAGCGCTTTGCCACTGATTTCTTTATTCACCTCGCCAGCATCCGGATTCAACGGATCGGTGTAGTTCCAGGTCAGATTCAAAATCGGATCTGAATACGCACCACCTTCTTTCTTGTACATGTCGCGCAGGCGCATGAACAAGGCTGCCATAATCTCTTGGTCAGACTTTGACTCACCTGGGCCATCAGCCGCTTTCCAGTGCCACTGAATCACACGACCTGAATTGGTGAACGTGCCATCTTGTTCAGCAAAGCAGGTGCCAGGCAAACGAAACACTTCGGTCTGAATTTTGCTTGCATCGACGTTATTAAATTCGCCATAGTTTTTCCAGAACTCGCTGGTCTCGGTCGCGAGCGGGTCAACAATCACAAGGTACTTAAGCTTAGCCAGCGCTGCGCTGATCTTGTGTTTATGGGAAATCGCCGCCAGTGGGTTAAAGCCAGATGAGATAAAGCCCGACATCTTGCCCTGATGCATAATTTCAAAAATTTGCATGATGTCATAGGGCGCATCACGCTTAGGCAAATAATCGTAGGCAAAATTGTTCTCGGCCGTGGCGTGCTCGCCATACCAAGCTTTCATCAAGCTGTTAAACCACTTCGGAAAATTCTGCGGGAAATTCATCTGCCCGGGGCGCAAGGCCTTAGGGGTGCGTGCAGCTTTGTACTGGTCGTACGTAGCATCGGCATCCGCTGGTGAAGACAAATATCCGGGTAACACTTCTGAGTACAAGCATTGATCCGTAATACCCTGCACGTTGGCATGCCCGCGCAAAGCGTTGACCCCCCCGCCTGCCATGCCCATATTGCCCAACAGCAACTGGATAATTGCCATGGTGCGAATATTTTCAGAGCCCACCGAGTGTTGCGTCCAGCCCAGCGCGTACAAGATCGTCATGGTCTTGTTCGCCACCGACGTCGCGGCAATCATTTCGCAGACTTTCAAGAATTGATCTTGAGGCGTGCCCGTGATGCTACTAACCAACTCAGGCGTATAGCGTGAGTAATGCTTTTTCATTAACTGGAATACGCAGTTGGGATCTTGCAGGGTTGTATCAACCTTGGCAAAACCGTCTTCCATTTGGTAGGTCCAGGTGCCTTTGGCGTACGAACGTTTGGCCTCGTCATAGCCTGTGAACAAGCCGTCTTTAAACCCATAATCTGGGTTGATCAAGAAGGTCGAGTTTGTGTAATTCTTGACGTACTCGTGATGGATCTTGTCGTTGGCCAACAGGTAATTGATCACACCGCCCAAAAAGGCGATATCCGCACCAACGCGAATCGGCGCGTAGTAATCGGCCACCGCCGCAGAACGCGTAAAACGCGGGTCAACCACAACGAGCTTCGCGCCACGTTGTGCTTTGGCCTTGATCACCCACTTAAAGCCACAAGGGTGTGCTTCAGCCGCGTTCCCGCCCATAATCAATACTAAGTCAGCGTTTTTAATGTCCACCCAGTGGTTGGTCATCGCACCGCGCCCAAACGTCGGAGCCAGACTGGCTACCGTCGGGGCGTGTCAAATACGCGCTTGTGTATCGAGTGCAACAACGCCTAGTGCACGCAACACCTTGGCGCTTAGGTAACCCGCTTCGTTATTCGAAGCCGAGCTCACCAGCATCCCGAAGGTGTTCCAGCGGTTCACGGTCACGCCTGCTGCATTTTTTGCCACAAAGTTTTGATCGCGGTCCGCTTTCATGCGCTTGGTGATACGCGTCAACGCTTCATCCCAAGAGATACGCTTCCATTCGTTTGTACCGGGCTCGCGCACTTCAGGAAACTGCAAACGATTGGGGCTCTCGATCATGTCGAGGATACCAGCGCCTTTGGGACACAGCGTACCCTTGTTGACGGGATTATCAGGATCGCCCTCAACGTGCATGACCTTCAACTTACCGCTGGCGTCTTTGCGGCTGTACATCAGCACGCCACAGCTCACAGAACAGTAAGGACAGGTGCTACGCGTCTCTGTTGTTTTTTCAAGTTTGTTTGGTTTGGCAAACACCGGATCAGCGGCATGCGCAAGACCCATGACGGTCATGCTGCTCGCGCCAAGACCGGCACCGGTCACTTGAAAAAACTGACGCCGGGTCAGTTTGACTTGGGACATAAGGAGGGCTCCTAGAGTAAAAGTTCTACCTAGAAATTTTAAATTTCTTTCACCCTGTTGTCAGTAGTTTTATGACTGGAAGCTTACAGACGAGGGTATACATATACTAGGAGTTACCCTTGGTTTTAAAACCCGACCGCCTGCCCATCGCGCCGGCTATCACTCGCCGCCACATAACCGTCTTCAGACAAGTCAGACAAGCGCCAAATAAATTGACCCGAACCAAAATCCATATACGGGTCGTCAATCGCCTTGAGCTGGTGCCCTAAGCCCTTCAGCCCTGCAATAGTTTCAGCGCGCATAGTCGCTTCGACATCAAGGGTGAAATCGCGATTGAGTTTCCAGCGTGGCGCGCAACAAGCCGCCTGCGGTTGCTGGTGGTAATCCAGCATACGCACGACCGTTTGCACATGCCCCTGGGGTTGAATATCACCGCCCATCACACCAAAGCTCATCACCGGCACACCGCCACGCGTTAAGAAACCAGGGATGATGGTGTGAAAGGGGCGCTTGCGCCCTGCCACCACGTTTGGTGAGTTTGGATCCATCGAGAACCCAACGCCGCGGTTTTGCAAACTGACGCCGGTACCCGGCACCACCACACCAGAACCAAAGCCCATGTAGTTGGATTGAATAAACGAAATCATCATGCCGCTTTCGTCGGCGGCGGTCAGATAAATCGTACCACCCGACGCAGGCAGACCATGAGAAAAATGAGAAGCCTTTTTCGGATCAATCAGTTTGGCACGCTCGGCCAAGTAGGCGTCATCGAGCATCTGCGCAGGGGTGACTTCCATGGTGCGCCCGTCAGACACGTAACGGTACAAATCGGCCATGGCAAGTTTCATGGCTTCGATCTGAATATGCTGCGACTCAACGGAATCGACTTTTAAACTTGCCAGATCAAAATGTTCAAGAATACCAAGCGCCATCAAGGCCGAGATCCCCTGCCCGTTTGGCGGGATTTCGTGCAGCGTGTAGCCGCGGTAGTTTTTTGAAATCGGCGTGACCCAGTCGGGTTGATAGCTGCGCAAATCATCTAGCGTATGGACACCGCCATTGGCTTGAATAAAAGCAATGATTTTTTCGGCGGTTTCGCCTTCGTAGAGATCGCGGCCTTTGGTGGCACCGATACGGCGTAAGGTGTTTGCAACGTCTTTAAATATAAACCGCTCACCCACGTGCGGTGCGCGACCATTGGGCATAAAGGTATGCGCAAAGCCTGGTTGGTCTTTGAGTTCAGGCACAGCTGCTGCCCATTTTTGCGCCACCACCGGCGGCACCGCGTAGCCGCGTTCAGCGATCTCAATCGCGGGTTCCATCAAATCCGCAAAAGGTAGTTTGCCGTAGCATTCGTGCAAAGCGGCCCAACCAGCCACCACACCGGGGATGGTAATCGCATCCACCCCGCGCTTGGGGGCTTTGGCCAGCCCTTTTTCATTGACGCCGTACTTGTTTTTAAAGTAGTCAACGTTCCAGGCTTGTGGGGCATAGCCCGACGCGTTCAGACCCTGTAGGGTTTTGCCATCCCACACAATCGCAAAGGCATCGCCGCCCAGGCCGCACGACACAGGCTCAACCAACGCGATCGTCGCAGCAGCGGCAATTGCAGCGTCGACCGCAGAGCCACCTTTAAGCAACATTCGTAAGCCAGCCTGTGCGGCTAAAGGGTGTGACGTCGAGACGACATTACGCGCAAAAACCGGGATACGAATGGAGGGATAAGGATTAGACCAATCAAACTGTTTCATCAAAAAACACTTAAGTCAAAAAGTAAAGGCGCCGGCACGTCATGTGAACCGGCGCCCTGCAAAGGGGCGTGATGCCCAGAGCTTAGGTCTTACAACGCAGCGTCACCGCTTTCGCTGGTACGAATGCGAATAGCTTGCTCGACGGGCATGACAAAAATCTTGCCGTCACCAATTTTGCCGGTGCGTGCAGCCTTGACAATCGCTTCGATGACGTCATCAACCATTGAATCGGCAATAACCATTTCAATGCGGATTTTTGGTAAAAAATCTACAACATATTCGGCACCTCGGTACAGTTCTGTGTGCCCTTTTTGGCGACCAAAGCCTTTGACTTCGGTCACCGTTAAACCATTGACTCCAACCTCGGCTAACGCCTCGCGGACTTCGTCGAGTTTGAACGGTTTAATAATTGCCGTGACTTGCTTCATAGTCGATCCAATACAAAGAATTTAAAAGGTTTCGCGAAAACCGTTAGACAAAGGATAACGCCAATCGCGCCCGTATGCGCGAGCGGTGATACGGGGACCCGGCGGACTTTGCTTACGTTTGTACTCATTGATACGAATCAACCGGACGATTTGTTCGACCGCAACGCGCTCAAACCCTGCCGTCACGATGTCGGCGGCAGATTGATTTTGCTCGACATAGCGCTCGATAATACCGTCAATAATGTCGTATTCGGGCAAATTATCCTGGTCGGTTTGATCGGGACGTAACTCGGCCGAGGGCGGGCGCGTAATGATGCGCTCAGGGATCACCTCAGACTGTAGGTTGCGCCAACGCGCCAAGCGGTACACCAAGGTTTTTGCCACATCTTTGAGCACTGCAAAACCACCCGCCATGTCGCCATAAAGTGTGCAATAGCCGGTTGAGAGCTCAGATTTGTTACCCGTTGTCAGCACAAGATGACCAAACTTGTTGGACAAGGCCATCAATAGCATGCCGCGCAGGCGAGCCTGAATGTTCTCTTCCGTGGCATCAAGCGCTTGACCGGCAAAAATGGGGCTAAGGACCTCATCAAAATTTGCAGCCAGCCCGGCGATCGCGATTTCTTCGTACTTAACCCCAAGGCGCTTGATCATGTCGCGGGCATCAATTTGCGAAATATCTGCGGTGTAACGCGAAGGCATCATCACAGCGTGAACGTTTTGAGCACCTAAAGCATCAACGGCAAGCGCCATCACGACAGCCGAATCGATACCGCCTGACAGCCCAAGAATCACCGTGCGAAAACCGTTCTTTTTGACGTAATCGGCCAGACAGGTCACCAAAGCCTGCCACACCTGCGCCTCAAGGCAAAGCGCGGGTGCTAGCGCCTGTTGCGTCAGCCCGGGCACCGCCGACGGGCAGACTGCCAGACGGCTGTCGCCTGAGACTTCAATCAGGCTTTGCTCGCTAACAAAGTCTGTTAATTGATTGATCACCACCCCGCTGGCGTCCATCGCAAACGAGGCGCCATCAAAGGTGAGCTCGTCTTGACCCCCGACTAAGTTGGCATAAAGCAAAGAGCAACCCGTTTTTGCCACGCAGGCACGGGCAACCGACAGGCGCTGCGCATGTTTGCCAATGCTGTAAGGCGAGGCATTTAGCACCAATAAGGTATGTGCGCCTTGCTGGGCGGCTGCCTCTGGGGCGACCTCAAACCAGATATCTTCGCAAATATTGACCCCAAAACAGACCCCTTTGACGGTAAAGGTGAGTGTATGTTCGCCGGCCACAAAATAACGCTGCTCGTCAAAGACTGCGTAATTCGGTAATTCGCGCTTGAAATAGGTGCCAAGCACTTTGCCCTCAAATAATACTGAGGCGGCGTTGCGTAACAAGCCATTTTGAAAAGTGATGTGACCCACCACTACATGCAGCCCAGTCAGGTCAGTCAGACTGGCACATAAGTCACTAAGAACGGCATCACAGTGCGTCACAAACGACGGTTTGAGCAACAGATCCTCGGGGGGATAGCCAGTCAGGACCAGTTCGGGCGTTAACAGCACCTGAGCGCCCGCAGCGTGCGCGAGGCGTGCTGCCTCGAGTACGCGCTGCGAATTACCGGCCAAGTCACCCACTAAAGCGTTAATTTGTGCAATGCTGACCTTGACGGCAGACATGAAGATCCTGATGATACGAGTTATTGTCTGAAAATTATCGCACGCCTGCGAGGTCGGCGCAGCACTCTATAATCTAAGCATCATGAAAAACACCAAAAACCTTACGCATAATCAGTTTGACAAAAAAGCCCAAGCTTGGTCGGCACGCTTCTCTGAACCCGTTTCTGACCTCGTCAAGCGCTATACCGCCTCGGTGGGTTTTGACAAACGTCTGGCCTTGGTAGATATCGAGGGCTCGCTCGCTCACGCAACGATGCTAGAGTCCGTCAAGGTGATCAGCCCCCAGGATTTAGCCGATATTCAGCGCGGAATGTCGCAAATTCGCAACGAGATCGAGGCTGACACGTTTATCTGGCTGCTTGACCTCGAAGACGTACACCTGAATATCGAAAAGCGCTTGGTCGAACTCGTCGGTGATGCAGGCAAGCGTCTGCACACCGGGCGCTCTCGTAACGACCAAGTCGCAACCGACATCCGACTGTGGTTGCGTAACGAAATTGATCAGCTCGGCGACTTGCTCAAAGCGCTGCGTCGGGCGCTCGCGACCGTTGCGCTGCGACAGGCCTCGACCATCTTGCCAGGCTTTACCCATATGCAAGTGGCTCAACCGGTTACCTTCGGCCATCATCTGCTTGCCTACGCCGAAATGTTCGCTCGCGACGCCAGTCGCCTAAGCGACTGTCGCAAGCGCGTCAATATTTTGCCTTTGGGTGCGGCAGCGCTTGCCGGGACGAGTTTTCCGATTAATCGTCCGCTCGTGGCCGAACTGCTGGGGTTTGACGATGTCTGTCAAAACTCGCTTGATGCGGTGTCTGACCGGGATTTTGCGATTGAATTTTGCAGCGCCTGCGCGCTGATCATGACGCATATTTCAAGGCTGTCTGAAGAGCTTATTATCTGGATGAGTCCACGTGTGGGTTTTATTGACTTGCCTGATCGCTTTTGCACGGGCAGCTCGATCATGCCGCAAAAAAAGAACCCCGATGTGCCCGAACTTGCTCGCGGCAAAACTGGCCGTGTCAATGGCAACTTAGTGGGCTTGCTCACGCTCATGAAAGGTCAGCCGCTGGCCTACAACAAAGACAATCAAGAAGACAAAGAAGGCTTGTTTGACACCGCAGACACCGTGCGTGACACCTTAATCATTTTTGCCGATATGGTTGCTGGCATTGAAGTCAAGCCCGACGCCATGCGCGCGGCCGCCCTTCAGGGGTTTGCCACTGCGACAGACTTAGCCGACTATCTGGTCAAGCGTGGTGTGGCGTTTCGCGACGCTCACGAGGCCGTCGCGCATGCTGTACGCGAGTGCGAGAAAAAATCTTGTGACCTTGCAGATTTAACGGTAGACGAACTCCGGGTATTTCATCCCTCGGTTGGCGATGACGTACACCAAGTGCTGACGCTTGAGGGCTCAGTCGCTGCACGCGATCACATCGGGGGCACTGCGCCTGCAAGGGTGCGGCAAGCTGCTGAAAAAATCTTGGCACAAACAAGTTAACGCTCGAACACCGCGAGCGATTCTATGTGGCTGGTGTGCGGAAACATGTTAATCGCACCGGCGCTGCGCAACCGATAGCCCGCCTCTTGCACCAGTACAGCAGCGTCGCGCGCTAAGGTGGCCGGATTGCACGAGACGTAAACGATGCGCACGGGTCGCTCTTGCGGTGGCGCTGCAGCCAGAGCCTGCACCAACGCCTGCGCCCCTTCACGCGGAGGATCAATCAACATACGATCGATTTTCCCTAAGCTTTGCAGCCAGGTGTGATCGACCTCAAACAGGTTCAAAGTCTGAAACCTTGCGTTCACGATTCCTGCCGCAAGGGCTGCCTGCTCTGCGCGTGCGGTCAACGAAGCGCTGCCTTCTACGCCAACCACTTCGCGACACCGTGTCGCCAAAGGCAAGGTGAAATTACCTAAGCCACAAAACATATCCGCGACACGATCTGTGGGCTGCACGCCAAGCAAACTTAAGGCGCGCGACACCAACACGCGATTA
The DNA here is from genome assembly GCA_945872285.1 of Bordetella parapertussis. Lineage (GTDB taxonomy): Bacteria > Pseudomonadota > Gammaproteobacteria > Burkholderiales > Burkholderiaceae_B > Zwartia > Zwartia parapertussis_D. Next base: position 12,388 of record CAMBZR010000055.1, read on the forward strand.
ATCTGATGATTCACCTGTGTGAAATCAGTTGGCCGATAAGGCATACGCAGCCCAAACTCGGGCAAGGTATAACTAAGCTTATACTCGTCTTCAGGCTCGAGGGGCTGCACAGTATCGGGCCCCTTAGACTGTAACCACCATTGAATGTTGTGCTGCGCGGCAAACGCGCGAAGCGTAGCGATTTCGCTGTCGCTTAACGGGTCGAGATGACGTAACACCAAGGCGGTCACCGCATCACCCACACAGACTTCAATTTGCGCGAAACGATCAGGCGCAGACAGCGCCATAATCAACCCACGCAAAGGCACTAGCAAGGCGGCCACATGAGGCGGCAAAACATGGCAGGTTTTGATGTCGGCAACAAAGCTACTTTTTCGTTCGTGAAAACCCACCAGCACAGTGCCTTTTTTAGCAACCCAACGCACCGAAAGACGGGCGCGGTAGCGATATCCCCAAGACGGACCATGCAAAGGCGGCAACATTTGTTCAGGCCGCACGTTACCGATGTGCGCAAGATTATCTTCAAGGACACGTTGCTTGCTAGCGACTTGCGCCGCAGGGTCAAGGTGCTGCATGACACACCCCCCGCACACACCAAAATGCTCGCATCTGGGTTTAACTCGTTGCGATGACTCACGCACGATCACCTGAACGCGCCCGATATCGTAAGAAGGCTTGCGCCGAAAGATGTTCGCCGTGACGCGCTCTGAGCCTAGGGCGCCTTCGACAAATACCACCTTGCCCTCGTGCCGGGCGACACCTCGCGCCTCGAGGTCAAGGGACTCAACCTGCAGAATGTCTTGCGGCATAGGGGTTCGTTTCTTTCAGAAATAAAAAAACCTCTCGATTTCACGAGAGGCGATCAAGCCTTGTGGCGATTATTTTGGCGCAGTGACCGCGCCCGTCGGTGCTGCCCCTGAACTCGCAGCACCGGAGGCCTGAGCTGCGGCCCGAGCCTCGGCGCGGTCTAGCGCGGCCTGTTGTTTAGCACGCAAGGCAGCGCGCTCGGCCGAAGCTGTAGCTGAGAGTCGACCTTGCACAGCGTGTTGATCACGCATATATCCGATCAATATTTTGCGTTGCGCAGGGTTTAAGACATCCCAAAATGCCAGCCAACTTGTCTGCACTTCGTCAAACCCTGCGTCGATTTTTGCACGTGTTTTTTTGCGCAAGGCGATTGCATCGCGCGGATCGAACTTATCGGTCGCAAGTTCTTGGGTCAGCGCTGCGTATTCGGCCTGCCGCGCTAACCGATTCACAGACCACATTTTGCGACGCGCCTCGTGAGCGGCGTCGAGCTTTGCTTTTTGGGCAGGGTCTAGAACCAAACCTGTAATCAGGGAATCAGGCAATTTGCCCAGGCTATCACCTGTGAGGAGCGCAGCACTTGGCTCAGCGACCGCGGCAGGCGCGGGCGCAGCCAGACGTCTTTCTTCTGCCTGATTCAATTGGTTTGAAGAACGCAACTGCAATTGACCGTTTTGAGCGTTGACACAAACACTTACCAGAAGCAAAAACAAGGGGGTCAGAACAAGACGCAAATCATAGCTTCGCATAAGAAGGCTCCGTGGGGCGGTCGGTGGCCGCAAAAAAATACTTATCATGACCAGGCTGCCAGATATTGCGCCCAGTGTGGCTCGGTGCTCTCTTGCAGGGTCGTGCGCACCAAATCAATTTCGGCCTGATAGGCCACTGGATCGAGCTCGCCCCGAATCAGTCTGAAGCGGCAATATACCAACCAGGTATTGACCACATCGGTCTCGCAATAGGCCCGTACTTCGTTGGCACGCCCGTTTGACCAGGCGTCCCAGACGAGGCTGCCGTCCATCCCCAGTTTGCCCGGAAATCCGCACAATTTAGCCAGCTCATCTAGGGGTGCGTTGCCACGCCCGTTGTACTTTGCCAGAACATCCATCAGGTCAAGATGACGCGTGTGATAGCGGCTCAGATAGTTGTTATAGCGAAACTCTTTGTCGTCTTCGCCCAAATCCCAGTAACGAGGTGCTGCGATACCGTGAATTAGGGTTCGGTAGTGCAAGACGGGCAAATCAAAACCCGAACCATTCCAACTAATCAGTTTGGGCGTGTAGCGTTCGATCGTCTTAAAAAAACTGGTCAGTAACACAGGTTCGGCATCGTCGGCCTGCCCCAAACACCGAACTCTAAAACCTTTGTCATCACGAAACACACAACCCACCACCGCCACCCGCTGCAGGTGATGGGGCAAAAAAGTAGTGCCGGTGAGTTCTTTGCGCGCAGCAAAAGCGCGCTCGGCCACCTCGGCGTCCGTCACGTCGGCACCCCAATGATGTAGACGCCTCAAGCCTTCTATATCAGGGATAGTTTCCAGGTCAAAAACGAGTGTGGGTGTCATGCGAGCGGTGCTTAACGGCCAGGTAAGTATTGCAGGGGATCAACAGGCGTACCTTGCCTGCGCACTTCAAAGTGCAAGCGCACCGACGCTGCATCGGTTTGACCCATTTCGGCGATCTTTGCGCCTTTTTTAACCTCTTGATCTTTTTTAACTAGCAGAGTCCGGTTATGCGCATAGGCTGTGATGAACCCATTTGTGTGTTCGATGATGACTAAGTTACCTAAACCTCGAACCCCGTTACCGGCGTACATCACTTTGCCGTTGGCCGCCGCTTCGATCGCGTCGCCGGCGTTACCAGCGATGTCGATCCCTTTGGTCGTTGGTGTAAAGCCTTGAATCACCTTGCCTTGCGCAGGCCAACCCCAACTGATTAAACCTGCATCGGCCGCAGGCGTGGGGGTTTCGCCCATTTGGGCGCTGCCGCCAGAGGCATCGAGCGCACGCGCTTCGGGCTTGCTTGAACTTGCAGGCCGCACAGGCGCGGCAGCTGACTCTGAGCCCTCTGAGAGCCTTAAAGTTTGGCCAATAATCAACCTGTTGAGATTGACGTTCTTGTTCAGCCGCAAGATGGTGGCCTCGTCAACGCCGGTTGCGCGCGCGATTTTATTGACCGTGTCACCAGCCTTAATGACATAGGTGCGAGCCGTGGCCGAAGAACTACTGTTTAAGTCGGTTACAGGGGCGCGACTGCCAGAGTTGTTGGCGCAGCCCCCTAACAAAACCAGGGCACACGCGAAGACGACGCCCGAGCGCGCCCAAAGCGGCCAGCGAACCTCAAGCTCGCTACCTTGCACCATATTGCTTTGTCTAACGTGCCCAACGTGCATGCGTTTCTCCTGTTTGCTCATGTTTGCACCCCTGCCTTGAGAGGCACAAATCTGACTTCTTCGAGTTCTTGCCTGTCCCAGCTCGAAGCACCTGTTCTGGTCACGCGAATCAACCGCTGTGCGCTTGTTCCTTCGGGGGCAATCAAGACCCCGCCAATCCTTAACTGCGCAAGCAAAGTCTGCGGAATCCGGATGCCCGCTGCCGCGACCACGATTGCATCAAAAGGTGCAACCGAAGGCAACCCCAACATACCATCACCATGCACCAGACGCACTTTAGTGAGCCTAAGCAATCGCAAGTGTTCTTTAGCCGTATCGTACAACGCGCGAATACGCTCAATCGAATGCACCTGCGCAAATACCTTGGCCATGACTGCCGCCTGATAACCGCAACCGGTACCAACCTCGAGCACTCGTGCAGGCATCGTGGCGTTGCACACTGCCGCAATCATACGAGCTACCACCCATGGCTGCGAAATCGTTTGTCCGTGACCAATCGGGAGCGAGGCGTCGTCATAAGCACGACTTGCGAGCGCTTGGTCAACGAACACATGGCGCGGAATCAACTGCATGGCGGCAAGCACCTGGTCTTGCGTGATGCCCTGAGCGTGCAGGCGCTGGACCATCGCCTCGCGCATTCGTTCAGAGTTCAAGCCTAGATTTTCGCTAGCAAGTGCCGCAACCGGTGAGCCACTGGCCAATCGATTTGGAATGCGGGTCGCTGAGATGCGGGTGTTACTGTTCGAGGCAGTAATTCCGTGCAACCCTCGCCCAACACCCGAACGAGAGTCTTTGACTGCCATGCGCAAGGTTGACGGCCGGCCTAGAGGCATAAAGGGCTCACCCAATCAGACATTTGCCCAAGCTGCGCGTGCTCAGTCAGATCCAGACGCAGTGGGGTGACCGACACAAAACCCGTGGCGATTGCATCGAAATCGGTGCCAGCGCTTGCGTCGTTGGCCGCCCCAGCGGGGCCAATCCAGTAAACGGTCTCGCCGTAAGGGGTCGCCAAGCGCACAACCGGCTGAGACGGATGACGCTTACCCAAACGGGTGGCCTTAAAGCCCTTGACTTGTGTGACAGGCAGATCAGGAAAATTCACATTCAACAAAACAGGGCCTAAAACCGGTTGCGCCAGTTGTCGCACCACCAGACGCTGCGCCTGCGCGACCGCAGCCTCTAGGTTTGACCAACTTCTGGACACCAGCGAAAACGCAATCGCAGAGATACCAAATAAGTAACCTTCAGAGGCCGCCGCAACCGTGCCGGAATACAGCGTGTCATCACCCATATTGGCGCCATTATTGATGCCTGAGACAACTAAATCAGGACGGCGATCCAACAGCCCAGTGAGGGCAACGTGTACGCAATCTGAGGGCGTGCCGTTGACGTAGATAAACCCGTTCGAGGCGTGGCGCACAGCCAGTGGCCGAGTCAGGGTCAAAGAGTTTGAAGCGCCGCTATGATTAACCTCGGGCGCGACGACGGTGACTTCGGCGATGGTGCGCAGCGAGACCACCAAAGCCTCGAGGCCCGGCGCCGTGTAGCCGTCGTCATTTGAAACAAGAATGTGCATATGCTTTGGCTAAATAATACTTTTTAAGCTGAATGATAATTGTACTCGCTGGCGGTGTTTTTTTGCTATGCAAACCACACCACAGACGGCCGCGCGTTAGAATCAAGCGGATCTTTTCTCCAGGCCGGAAATCCCCTATGACTTTAACTGCCTTGACGTTCACAGATTTAGGCTTGCTTGGACTGGCCTATTTGCTGGGCTCGCTATCCTTTGCTGTCGTGATGAGTCGCGCTTTTGGTCTGGCGGATCCGCGTACGTATGGCTCGGGCAACCCCGGCGCCACGAATGTGCTGCGTTCGGGTAACAAATGGGCTGCCGGTTTGACGCTTCTGGGCGACGCAGCCAAAGGCTGGCTCGCCGTTTGGGCCGCAGGTCAACTCAATACTTCAGCCACTGTGCAAGCCTGCGTGGCGCTCGCAGTGTTTTTGGGTCATCTGTACCCCATTTTTTTACGCTTTAAAGGAGGCAAAGGGGTCGCGACCGCCTTTGGCGTGATGCTGGCGGTGCAACCCTTGCTCGCACTTATCGCAGCCGTGACTTGGTTCTTGGTGGCAAAAATCTTTAAGTATTCATCGCTCGCGGCTTTGTTCAGTGCGGTAGGCGCGCCACTGTTTTATCTGTTAGGAGGCGTGCAAGGCTGGTGGCGCGCCGAACCCGCTTTCGCGTGGGCCTTATTCATCATCGCTCTTTTTTTGTTGCTCCGGCATCGCAGCAACATCGAGCGCTTGCTTAAAGGCACCGAACCGCGCGTTGGCAAAAAATAAGCACAGCTCTGGCTAAAGCGTTGCTAAATCCCAGCGAGGATGGACATCAAACCCATGCGTCTGTTGCGACAAATCACATAAGCCTCTCTGAACACGCTGAGCCGCCGCAAACGCAATCATGGCGCCGTTATCGGTACAAAGCTCGAGCGGTGGAAAAAACACCTCTATTGTTTTTTTAGCCAAGCGCTGCGCTAACAACTGGCGCAACAGACGATTGGCGCCAACCCCGCCTGCTACGACCAGTCGTTTTAACCCTGTTTGCTCAAGCGCCGTGGCCGCCTTTGCGACCAGTACTTCAACAATCGCAAGCTCCGTCGCCGCAGCCAAATCCGCCCGCATCTGGGCGTCAGCTTGGCCTTTGAGCTGGGCGGCTTTCATTCGCGTCAGCACAGCCGTCTTTAAACCGCTGAAGCTAAAGTCAAGGGTATGGCTGTGCAACATGGGGCGCGGCAACGCGATGCGCAGTGGCTCGCCCTGCTCTGCCAGCTTAGACAGCGCCGGCCCACCCGGGTAGCCCAGACCCAACAATTTAGCGGTTTTATCAAACGCCTCGCCGGCCGCATCATCAAGAGTTTCGCCCAACAAGGTGTACTCACCCACGCCGTCCACACGCAACAACTGGGTATGCCCGCCCGAAACCAGCAAAGCAACAAAGGGAAACTCTGGACACGGAGTGGCCATACGTGGCGAAAGCAAATGGCCTTCAAGGTGATGGATCGGGATCGCAGGCAAATCAAGCGACCAGGCCATCGACTGCGCCACACTGGCGCCCACCAATAACGCACCAGCCAAGCCAGGGCCGGCGGTATAGGCAATCGCCCCGACGTCTTGCAAGCTTAATTTGGCCAACGCCAGCACCTGCCGAGTCAAGGGTATCACCCGCCGTACGTGATCGCGCGAGGCCAGCTCGGGCACGACGCCACCGAACGCCGCATGCATCTCTACTTGCGAGTGCAAGGTGTGCGCCAACAACCCACGTTCAGTGCAAACCAGTGCCACACCGGTCTCGTCGCACGAGCTTTCAAAACCCAAGATGATCATCGTCTGGTCTCGCGTCGCCTAGCCTTCGATCCCGCGCGAAGCTAAGTACTCTTCGTAAGTACCGCGATAGTCCACTACGGCCCCACCAGCCTGGATCTCCCAGATACGCGTGGCAAGTGTCGACACAAACTCACGATCATGCGAGACAAAAAATAAGGTGCCGGCGAACTTATCGAGCGCAAGCTGCAAGGATTCGATCGATTCCATATCCAAGTGATTGGTGGGCTCATCCATCAACAATACGTTGTGACGGCGCAGCATCAGGCGTCCGAAGGACATGCGATTTTTTTCGCCTCCCGAGAGCACATGCGGCTCTTTGGGTAAATCATCGGCCGAGAACAATAGTCGACCCAAAATCGAGCGAATCTGTTGATCATCGTCGGTTGGCTGACGATAACTTGTCATCCAGTCAAACAGGTTGCTGTCTTTTTGCAAGAACTGATCAGACACGTCTTGCGCCATATAGCCGGCATCGGTGTTTTCTGACCACTTTAAAGTGCCTCGGTCTGGCGCCAGATCATTGGCCAACATGCGCAGCAAGGTGGTTTTACCGGCTCCGTTTGCACCAATGATTGCGATTTTTTCTCCGGCCTCTACCATGGCCGAAAACGCTTTGATCACTAGAGAGTCAAACGATTTTTGCGCGTGCTCGAGCGCGACCGCTTGACGATGCATCACCTTCAGTATCTCAAATCGAATGAAAGGGTTTTGACGCGACGACGGTTTAACCTCGACTTGCGCCGCTTTGATTCGATCAATCTGCTTGAGCCGCGAGGTTGCCTGCCGCGCCTTGGACTTATTGGCCGAAAAACGTCGCACAAAATCCTGCAACTCAGAGACCCGCTCTTTAGCCTTAGCATTCGCACTTGAAACGCGCTCTCGCGCTTGTGTCGAGGCCAGCATGTAATCGTCGTAGTTGCCGGGATATACCCGCAACTCTCGAAAATCAAGATCCGCCATGTGCGTGCACACTTGATTTAAAAAATGACGATCGTGGCTGATGATGATCATGGTGCTTTGGTAACCATTCAACACATTTTCAAGCCAGCGAATCGTATTGATATCGAGGTTGTTGGTCGGTTCGTCAAGCAGCAACACGTCGGGATTGGAGAACAATGCTTGCGCCAACAAAACACGAAGCTTCCAGCCAGGCGCGATTTCTCGCATCGGTAACTGATGCTGATCGACCGGAAACTCAAGCCCGAGCAACAGTTCGCCGGCGCGTGCTTCGGCGGTATAACCGTCATACTCAGCAAATTTTGCCTCAAGATCAGCTGCGCGCATGTAGTCGTCGTCGCTGGCATCAGCGTTTGCATAAATCGCATCGCGCTGGCTCATCGCCTCCCACATCTCAGTGTGGCCCATCAACACCACGTCAAGCACGCGCAAGTCTTCAAAGGCGAACTGATCTTGTCGCAACTTACCTAGGCGCAAGCCCGGTTCTAAAAAGACGTTGCCCGCCGTCGACTCAAGATCGCCGCCGATCATTTTCATTAAAGTCGATTTACCTGAGCCGTTTGCGCCAATCAGGCCATAACGGTTGCCTTCGCCAAACTTGACGTTGACGTTCTCAAAAAGTGGTTTGGGGCCGAACTGGATGGTGAGGTTTGATGCTGTTATCACGAGAAGCCAATAGAGTAAATACGTTGGTTACAACTTGAAAAATAAGTATTGAGTGTAACAAGTCAGCACTTTTTGATCTTTTTTGTCCTGCCTTCCCTATCATGCGCAACAGATGTCGAAGTACTTTCGGCATTCGTATACAACACTAGGAGATTAGGTTGGAGTCACTCACTATTTTATTTCATACTCTCGGGGGCATTGTCTGGGGCCCCTTCATGCTGGTTTTACTGGTTGGCACAGGTGTCTACCTCACGGCTCGTCTGTTCGGTCTGCAGTTTTGGCTCTTGCCCTACGCACTGCGGCTCGCGTTTTCGCGCAAAGACCACCCAAGCTATCCGGGCGACATTTCGCAGTTTCAGGCACTCATGACGGCCCTGGCTGCCACAATCGGCACGGGCAACATCGCAGGAGTCGCCACTGCTGTGGTGCTCGGCGGACCCGGCGCGCTGTTTTGGATGTGGCTCTGCGCGCTTTTTGGCATGGCCACCAAATATGCAGAGGGCTTGCTCGCCGTTAAATATCGTGTTCAGGACGTCGACGGAAAAATGTCTGGTGGGCCGATGTATTACATCTCGCTGGGCTTGAACATGAAATGGCTCGGTATGCTCTTTGCCATCTTTGGCATGATTGCAGCGCTAGGCACCGGCGCCTCGGTGCAATCCAATTCGCTGGCTGAGTCGATGCTCTCGAGCTTCGGTGTGCCAGGCTGGCTGACCGGGGTGGTGCTCACGGCCATCACCGGACTTGTCATTGTCGGCGGCATCAAAAGCATCGCACGCGTCACCTCAGTCATCGTGCCCTTCATGGCCTTATTCTATTTAGGGGGTGGCCTGGTGATTATCGTGCTCAATATTGAGCTGCTTTGGCCTGCCTTGACCTTGGTGATGACCGATGCCTTCACGGGCAATGCCGTGGCAGGTGGGGCGTTGGGCACGGTGATTCGGTATGGGGTGGCGCGCGGCGTCTTTTCAAACGAGGCGGGCTTAGGCACTGCACCGATCGCGGCGGCGGCGGCAAAGACCGATCAGCCCGTTAAACAGGCGCTGGTTTCTATGACGGGCACCTTTATTGACACCATTATTGTGTGCTCAGTCACTGGCTTGGTATTGGTCATGGGGGGGATGTATGCCGACGGCAGCACGGGCGCCGCGTTAACCGCGCAAACCTTTGACCGACTCCTGCCCGGGCCTGGCGACTGGATCGTGACACTTGGCCTACTCTTTTTTGCCTATTCAACCATTCTTGGCTGGAGCTACTACGGTGAAAAATGCGCACAGTACGTTTTAGGCAAGTGGGTGGTTGTACCCTACCGCTGCCTTTACACGGCCTTTGTGATGATCGGCGCGGTGGTCTCACTTGATCTTGTGTGGGCGGTCTCGGATGTCGTGAACGGCCTAATGGCGTTTCCGAACTTAATCGGACTGTTGTTGTTGTCGGGAGTGGTGGTCAAAGAGACCAAAGCATTTTTACTGACGCTTAAACAAGAGCGCGACAAAGCTTAGGGCGCCGGCACTTAGTACTGGTGCTCATCCAGCACTAAGTGTGCAAGACCTTTTTCGGTTGCGAGGCCAACCTTTGCCCCGATCGGAAGCGTCACTTTCATCAAAGTATGACCAAACGGCAAACCCGTGATCACCGGGATTTTGACTGACTTTCGAAGGTAGGCAATCGCGGCTTTTAAGTCGTAACCGCGGTCGTGTTCAGCCAGCCGATACTCAGTAAAACCGCCAAGAATCAAGGCCTTTTGTTTAGCCAAAATACCGGCCTGCGCCAGTTGATTGAGCATGCGCTCAACGCGATAGGGGTGCTCTCCTACGTCTTCAACGAACAGGATGCCACCTTTGATTTTAGGCATATAAGGGGTGCCCAATAGCGACGTGATCATCGCTAAGTTACCTCCCCACAAAATCCCACGTCCGTCAACAGCATCTGCATCTTGTGTCTCAAAGCTTAAAATCTCGAGCTCGCCGCGCATGCATTCACCGAAGATCTCTGCCGTCAAACTTTCAGTTTTTTTACCGCCAAAGTCAAAGCACGCCATCGGGCCGGCATAACTGATCGCTTCGGTCTTGGCCAACAAAGCCAAACTAAAAGCAGTGAAATCACTGTGCCCGACAAAACGTTTACCCGAGTCTGCAATGGCTTGCCAGTCAAGAGCATCAAGCAAGCGCCCAACGCCATAGCCACCGCGACTGGCCATGACAATGGGTAATTTTTGCTTGAGTGCACGCGCAAAACCCGCCAAACGTTGCGCCTCGGTGCCGGCAAAGCGCTGCGCTTGATGAAGAACGCCACGATCGAGCGCCACCTTAAAGCCCAGCGCAGTCAGACGTGCGCCGGCACGCGTTAAGGCCTCGGGGTCGACCACCGCGCCAGACGGCGAAATCACATAAATACCGCTCGCGTCAGGCTTGCAATGCTGGTCGTGAACGTGCTCGGCGTGTCCGTGCGGGAGGTTTGCTTTAATCATGTTTGATCTCTTTGCTGCGACGTTCTTTGAAAAAATCACGCAACGTATCGCCACACGCTTGCGCGAGTATGCCGCCCTGTACTTGCGTCTGATGGTTCAATTGCTTTTCAAGCGCCAGATTTAAGACACTGCCACACACCCCGGTTTTAGGATCGGGCGCACCGAACACCACGCGTGCAAGGCGGGCATGCAACATTGCCCCCAGGCACATCGCACAGGGCTCAAGGGTGACGTATAACGAGGCGCCTGGAAGCCGGTAGTTTTGTACTCGCTTCGCGCCAAGACGCAAGGCAACAATCTCGGCATGGGCGGTTGGATCGTGATCAATAATCGTGCGGTTAAAACCCGTGGCAAGCAACTGCCCCTGCGCATCGATTAGCACCGCGCCCACCGGCACCTCGCCGAGCTGCTGCGCCTGCGCGGCTTGCGCTAAGGCCAGTTGCATCCAGGCAATGTCAGCCACGATATAAACGGGCCTTAAGCGCGACGCGCGACGCCAAACTGGTTAAGGCCTCTTCAAGCCATTGATACAGTTCGGCATCGGCGTCATAACGCGCCTGATTTAAGTTCGACACGCGCCCGTCTTCAATAAAGCCCCAAGCTCGACTACGTTTGTCGCGATGTTTAGGATCCCAGACGCCGAAGGCGAAGCCTCCAGAACTGCGGATCAACGAAAAGCATGGGATGTCTGTGTAGCCATCACCCACGAACACCATTTGATCGAACGGCACGCGCAAACGATCTTCGGCGACCTTACGATTTACCTCAAAGGGCTTGCCTATAAACGCTGGCCCCACAATCCCTTTTTGAATCTGAAACAGGTAGCGTGTTTTGTCAGTGAAGCTCACGATGCGTTTCGGAAAACTAATCGCACCCTGTTGATCATAGACAAATTCAGACGCCCAGATACCCGTAAATTCGTGCGCAATTGTGGTGTGTCGCACCACATCACCAATGCCGCTTGAAATCAGATAAAACTCAAGCTGCACCTGAGGATGGGTCTGGCGCACTTGTTCGCGCAGGCGACTAAACAAGGTCTGTACGCCCGCGTGCAAAGGGAGAGTCTGCCCCCATTGCTGTAATTTTTTTTCGGTAATGAGACCATGTGTTTGCTCGCGCGACAGTGCGATCATCT
>CAMBZR010000056.1 GCA_945872285.1 Bordetella parapertussis
ACTTGCGAAATGCCAGAGGGAAGAGTGAAAGCCATGCTTTGGGTTGCCGCCAAAAAAAACAGAGAACCCAGCAAGAAGCGCTTGAGCGCACGAGTCAACAGCCACATGGGAAGAGTCCAAAAGATGCGAATGAAACAGTTTGAGCGCAATTACTCAGAATGGTTCATTCCCGAAGCGATTATTTAATAAGCTGACGCAGCGCGCAGGCGTGACGACTTGTTATTTAGAGAGTTGACGCATCGCCTGTTCGATCCCCGAAACCGTCACCGGAAACATCTTATCTTGCACGATGTTTCGGATCAGGGCGATAGACTGTCGATATTGCCACGAAGCCTGGGGTTCAGGGTTGAGCCAAACCGCTTTGGGCCAGGTCGTGATCATGCGCTGCAGCCACTCTGCACCTGGTTCTTTGTTGTAGTGTTCGACCGAGCCGCCCGGCTGCAAGATTTCGTAGGGGCTCATGGTGGCATCGCCCACAAAAATCAGACGCCAGTCGCCATTGAATTTACGCAAGACATCGCGTGTTTCAAAGCGTTCCATTTGACGACGCCGATTTGATTTCCAAAGATGTTCGTACGGGCAATTATGAAAATAATAGACCTCAAGGTGCTTGAATTCGCTGCTGGCAGCTGAAAACAACTCTTCGACCCGAGCAATGTGATCATCCATGCTGCCACCCACGTCAAGCAACATCAGGACTTTGACATTGTTGTGCCGTTCGGGCACCATTTTTATATCAAGATAACCTGCGTTGCGCGCGGTACTCGTGATCGTGTCATCCAGATCAAGTTCAAAATCCGAGCCCTCGCGGGCAAAGCGCCGTAAGCGTCTGAGCGCGACTTTAAAGTTGCGTGTACCCAGTTCAATCGAGTCGTCGTAATCCCTGAAGTTGCGTTCATCCCAAACTTTGACTGCAGTGCGGTTTCCACCCGAGGCACCGCCAACCCGAATCCCCTCGGGATTGAAGCCACCGTTGCCAAACGGCGAGGTGCCACCCGTCCCAATCCATTTGCTACCGCCTTCGTGGCGCTCTTGCTGCTCTTCTAGACGCTCTTTAAACATTTCTAAAAGTTTGTCGAGCCCGTGCTTTTCAAGCTCGGCTTTTTGTTCGGGTGTCAGGTGCTTTTGTAGTTCTTTGACCAGCCAGTCAAGCGGGATTTTTTTGCCAGGCGGCAGAATCTGCTCAAGGCTGCGGTAATAGCTTGCAAAAGCGCGGTCAAAGCGATCAAAGAGGGTTTCGTCTTTGACTAAGGTCGTACGCGCTAAAAAATAAAAATCTTCTAGCGTTGGCGGCATCAATGGCGTCGAAAGCGCCTCAAGAAGCGTGAGGTACTCTTTCACCGAGACCTTGAGTTTTTGCGTGCGCAGATGATAAAAGAAATCAACAAGCATGGCGTTTGAGCTGATAGGTAAGGTGATCGCGAACTTCGGGCCATTCGCCCGCTATGACGCTGTACATGACGGTGTCGCGCACGGTGCCATCGCGGCGTAAGGCGTGATGACGCAGCGCGCCGTCGCGTTTGGCGCCCAGGCGTTCGATCGCCCGTTGCGAGGCATGATTAAAGTTATCGGTGCGCCAGCCGACAACCGCGGCGCCCAGCACGTCAAAGGCGTGGGTTAGCAGCAAGAGCTTGCAGGCCGTGTTGACATGCGTGCGCTGCTGACTTTTTGCGTACCAGGTGTAGCCAATTTCGAGACGGGCAACCGCTGTGAGAATGTCGTGATAACGGGAGGTTCCCAGGATTTTTTCTGAGGCTTCGTCCACGACCACGAAGGGCAGCATGTGCCCCGCTGCCAAGCCCTCAAGAGCGCTTTGAATATAGGCCGCAGTTTGCTCGGGTTCGGGCACGGACGTGACGCGCAGGTTCCAGAGTTCGCCGTCGCGTGCTGCGCGGGTTAAGCCTTCGGCGTGCGTGTACGCTAAGGGCGCAAGGCGCACGCCCCAGCCCCGCAGCGTACAGGGCGCAGGCGCCTGCTTGAAGCCTTGCGGATTAACCATGGCTGGGGCCCGAAGGACGACGGGTGCTGCTGCGAGTCACAGCAGCTAGGCGTTCAAGCAGTTGCAAGTCTTGTTCGTTTTTTAGCAGGGCGCCAGCCAGCATCGGAATCGAAGTGGCTGCGTGCGCATCGATTTCGGCGGGGCTCACATCTTCAGCAATCAGCAGGCGCAACCAATCAAGAAACTCTGAGGTTGAAGGTTTTTTCTTGAGTCCTGGCGCCTCACGCAAGGCGAAGAAGGTATCGAGCGCGGCGCGTAACACTTCGGCGTGCAGGTTTGGAAAATGCACGTCAACGATGCTGCGCAGTGTGTCGCGGTCTGGAAAACGGATGTAATGAAAAAAGCAGCGGCGCAGAAACGCGTCGGGAAGGTCTTTTTCGTTATTTGAGGTGATGATCACGAGAGGGCGGTGAATCGCGCTGATGGTTTCGCGGGTTTCGTATACGTGAAACTGCATTTGATCGAGTTCGCGCAATAAATCGTTTGGAAATTCGATATCAGCCTTGTCGATTTCGTCAATCAGCAGCACAACGGGCGCGGGCGCCGAAAACGCCTGCCATAGAACACCCTGCATGATGTAGTTGCGAATGTCTTTAACTTTTTCTTCGCCCAGTTGCGAGTCACGCAAACGCGAAACAGCGTCGTATTCGTAAAGGCCTTGGTGCGCTTTGGTGGTGGATTTGATGTGCCACTGTAGGAGTGGGCGTCCGAGCGCGGCGGCGACCTCTTCGGCCAGCATGGTTTTGCCGGTGCCGGGTTCGCCCTTGATCAAAAGTGGGCGCTGTAGGGTCAGGGCCGCGTTAACCGCTAGTTTGAGGTCGTCGGTGGCAACGTAGCGTTCGGTGCCGTCAAAGCGATTGGTTTGGGTTGTGGTGGGTGTCGATGAGGTCATGAGGAGCCGAGGTGTCAGGGTTCAAAGGTAAGCGTAGCTGAGTCTAGTTTTAATTTCTTCAATTATCGTACAATCTTAACGTTTTGCGGCCGAGGCTATTCTCGGGTTGTTATTCTGGCCTGGCCAGACCTCTTTTGATGAAATTGTTCAAAACCATGTTTTTAAATCAGATGCGTAATGGTAGTAAAGGCAGCAACGGCAGCGGTAGTAAAGGCAGCAACGGTAGCAAAGGCAGTCAAGACTACGCGCCGACAGTCCGTCGGCTGATTCAAGCCTCTGCCAGCCTGGCTGTAGCAGCCTCCTGTGCATTGAGCTCTTTGGCAAGCGCTGCAGATGCTCCAACCGGCAACCTTGAAGCGGCCAAAGCAAAAGTCTCGATGTGCATTGGGTGTCACGGCATTTCAGGCTACCGCGCCAGTTTTCCTGAAGTGTATTCGGTGCCGATGATTGCGGGCCAAAACGCGGCCTACCTTCAGGCGGCGCTGCGTGCCTACGCTTCAGGCGAGCGCACGCATCCCACGATGGACGCCATCGCAAAAAGTCTGTCAGATCAGGATATTGCTGATCTGGCCGCGTACTACTCTAAACTTAAATAACCGGAGGCAACCATGAAATATTTTAAGATTGCCCTCTGTGGCGCAGCATTATTCCTGTCTGCTGGCCTGACCCAGGCGAGTGACTTGGCTGCCGGCAAAGCGGTCTGGACAAAGCTAAACTGCGCCTCTTGCCACGGCGCTGACGCTAAAACTCCTATTTTGCCGGCTTACCCCATTTTGGCTGGTCAGCATGCTGACTTCTTGGCCCATGCCTTAAAAGCCTACCAGCGTGGTGCAGCGGGTGCACCCGCTTCGGCGAACGTGCGTAAAAATGCGGTGATGGGTGCGTTTGCAACGCAGCTGTCTAAGCAAGACGTTGCGAACGTGTCAGCCTGGCTCGCCTCGCAACCAGGCCCGCTGGTCGTACGTAAATAGTCGGTTGCGTCGCCCAAAGCGCTAGCCTTAGTCTCGGCTGGCGCGCTGTCTGATCAGTTCTATGTAGGCATCGCTGTCTAAAGCGGTGCCTAGGCGCTGAGACTCCCACACCACTTGTCCAAGACACTCCATAATTTGGTGTGCGGCTTCGTGCCCATTTGCGCGTGAGGCCATCGTCTCAAACGCTTGTTTGATGCCACGCGGGTGGTCAATCGAGAGCTGTTCGGCAATCGCTAAGTGCATGGAGAGGTGTAAAAAAGGGTTGCTGCGTCCCTCTTCAACCTTGAACTCTTGGGTCAGCGCCTCTGAGCTTTCAAGAGCCGCGTGATGCTCGGGATGTTGCTCGATCCAGCCAAGCGCCATTGCCTCAAGTGGCGTCAAGAGTTCGAGCGCGCGGTGCTTGCGCCAAGTGTGAATAAAAAACTCTCGAACCTGATCGCGCGAGGGATTAAACATGGGACTCCATGACAAAAAATCGAGTGGGTCGCTGTCAGACGAAACGAACAGCGGTAAAGCTGTCCATATATTGAAACAACTGCTAAGAATAGCTCCAACATAGGGCATACCCCAATGCTGGAAGAGCCACGCTGGTGCAGAATAAGTTCATGCAGGTGAGGGGACAAAGCTCTGCATGAGCAAGCTGGCAGCATCGGCTTCATAATAAAAATAAGCACGACTCTAAAAATAAGAAAAGGCACAACGGCTGGCACTTTGGTGTCGGCCGTTGTCGCTTAAAAGTGCCTAGCTGTATATTCTAGGGCATCATGCGCCCCTCACCCGCCCCTGTGCGAACTCGTTATTGGCGTCAAAACTTAGTTTTGATCGCCGCTCTGTCATGCCTTTGGTGGCTGATGACCTTCGTGCCTGCCTATTTTGCTCTTGATCTCAGCCAGATTTTTATCTTTGGCTGGCCTCTGAGCTTTTGGTTGGCCGCTTTCGGTGCCCCCTTGTTTTTTTTACTGATTATTGGGGTATATGCCTGGCAGATGGCACGCCAGGATCAAAAGGTCAGGCGCAGCGCTCAGGGTGGCAACTAAGTGGCACCCAAGCACGTTGCCCCGAAAGCCTTTGGCAAGCAATTATTTCGCGGCTACGCCGTTTATACCCTGGGGTTTTGCCTGTTGGTGCTGTTGCTTGCCCTGTTCGAATTGATGGGGTTGGCGCGGCAATGGATTGGCTACGTTTTTTTATTGGTCACAGTCGCGCTCTATGCTGGTATTGGCATCATGTGTCGAACCTCGGATCCGATTGAATATTATGTGGCGGGGCGTCGAGTACCCGCAGTCTATAACGGAATGGCTACTGCAGCTGACTGGATGTCGGTCGCTTCGTTTATTGGCGTGGCTGGGACGCTTTATCTCACGGGCTATAACGGGCTCGCCTATATTTTGGGCTGGACCGGCGGGTACGTTTTGGTGGCGCTGTTTTTGGCACCCTATTTACGGAAGTTCGGGCGCTATACCATCCCTGATTTTCTAGGCGCGCGCTTTGGCGGTAATGCCCCGAGACTGCTAGGTGTGCTTTGCGCTGTACTGTGCTCGTTTACCTATCTGGTTGCGCAAATCTACGGCGTGGGGCTGATTACGACGCGCATGACGGGTATCTCGTTTGAACTCGGCATTTTTATCGCGCTTGGCGGCGTCCTAGTCTGCTCATTTTTAGGCGGTATGCGAGCGGTCACCTGGACGCAAGTCGGGCAGTACATCATTTTGCTGATCGCGTATCTGGTGCCCGTGATCTGGCTGGCGGTGAAGCAAACCGGCGACCCGGTCCCGCAGTGGGCTGCCGGCGCTGTGCTGCAACAAGTCACGGAACGCGAACGTGAACTGAAGGTTGATGAAAGCGAACTTGCGGTGAGAGCGCTTTGGCAAGCGCGTGCCGAAAACAGACAAGTTCTGTTGGCGGGCCTGCCCGAAAGTCTTGAAGCCGAGCAACAAAAACTTCGATTGCAGTTATTGCGGGCCCGCGCCAATGACGCCTCAATGGGCGACGTACGTGCGCTTGAGCGTGAGTTGGCCGCCTACCCAAAAACGGTCGAACAGGCCTCAATGAGTTGGTCTAAGGCGCGCGATGAATACGCTCTGCGGGCGATGGCGCCTCAACCCCATGCGACGCCGTTTGCCAGCCGAACGAACGAGTCCGCAGACGTGCTTAGAAATAATTTTCTTGCGATTGTGTTGTGTTTGATGATGGGTACCGCCGGTTTGCCGCATATCTTGATGCGATCGTTCACGACGCCTTCAGTCGACGCTGCGCGTAAATCAGTTTTTTGGTCTTTATTTTTTATTCTGCTGCTTTACTTGATGGCGCCGGCGCTCGCGATCTTGGTTAAGTTTGAAATTTATGCAAACTTGGTGGGGTCACAATTTACAGAGTTGCCCAGTTGGGTACATGCGTGGTCGGCGGTCGATCGCTCACTGCTCAGTATTGTGGATTTGAATAAGGACAACATTGTGCAACTGGCTGAAATACAGCTTGGTGCCGATGTGGTGGTGTTGGCGGGCCCTGAAATCGGTGGCTTGCCTTATGTGGTCTCTGGCTTGGTAGCGGCGGGGGCGCTAGCGGCGGCGCTTTCGACCGCTGACGGTTTACTCTTAACCCTATCAAGCGCCTTATCGCATGACACGCTCTTTAGGGTCCTGTCACCCAAAATGGGTCCTGGGCGGCGCGTGCTGTTATCCAAAGTCTTGTTGCTAGTCGTCGCCTTCGCTGCCGCCTGGGCGGCCACCGGAACCCCTGCCGATATTTTATTTTTGGTGGGTGCGGCGTTTTCTTTTGCCGCAGCGACCTTTTTTCCGGTGCTGGTGCTCGGTATTTTCTGGAAAGGCGCGAATAAGTGGGGCGCTTGTTGCGGAATGCTGACCGGCCTGATCATCACGACGGCCTACCTTGTGCAAGCGCAGCCGTGGCTCCGCTATTGGGTGTTTGGTATCTCAACCAGCGAACCCGTTACGTTGTGGTGGGATATTCAGCCGATCGCCGCTGGCGTGTTCGGTGCACCCGCCGCGTTTGTGGCGATCGTTCTTGTCTCTGCACTGACCCGCCAGACAAACGTCGCGACAGATGCCTTAGTTGACGAGCTCAGGCGACCGGATTAAGGCGACCTGATTAGGGCGAGTAAGGCGCCGGCGCCACCATGCGCCTGAGGCGCCTGAGCAAACGCGCTAACGGCCGCAAGTTGCTTGAGCCATTGTCTGACGCGCACTGGCAAAACGGCTTGTCCGTTTTTAGAGCCGTAGCCCACCCCGTGGATAATACAGACGCAGCGAGTACGATGGTTTTGACTATTCTCGATAAAGGCAAGCACGCGCGCCCGCGCTTGATCGCTGTTTAAACCATGCAAGTCGAGTCGGGCGCCCACTGGCCAAAAAGCGCGCCTGAGTTGACGTAGCACAGCAGGGCCAATGCCTGGGGCCGCCCAGGCGAGTTCGGGCTCGTCGTCAATTGCCAGCCCCGCACCGTCGGATACGCGCTCTAACCGAGCCATTTTTTCGCCGACAGCGCGTTGACGTCGTTCGGTGAGCTGCGTGATTTCAGAACGCGTCACAGAGGGCTTGTGCAACAGTCGTGGTTGAGCGCGACCAAGCGGCTGCACCGCTCGAGTGGCCTGAGCAAAGAGTTTTTCGTCAGCCGCAGCCAGAGGCGCTGACTGCAAGGGTGGCGACTGTGTTCTTGCAAGCGCCTGAACACGCTCGCGGGTGCGAGCGGCCGCCTCGCTCAGGCGTTTCAGGTCGGCTAGCCCAGCTCTAGGGCTGCGCATTCTCGAGCCAGCGCTGCGCGTCTAAGGCAGCCATACAACCAGTGCCTGCGCTGGTAATGGCCTGACGGTAGACGTGATCTTGGACGTCACCTGCAGCGAAAACTCCCGGTACAGAGGTCATGGTGGCCAACCCCGACAGACCGCTTTTTGTCACAATGTAGCCATTCGACATCGCGAGCTTGTCTTTAAAGATGCCGGTGTTGGGTTCGTGACCAATCGCGATAAAGACGCCTGTCACAGCAAACTCTTCGGTGTTTTCTGAAGCTGTTGCGCGCAAGCGCACACCCGTCACGCCCGAAGCGTCACCCAAGACCTCATCGAGTTCGCGAAAAGCGGCAATCTTCATGTTGCCATTGGCGACCTTATCCATCATTTTGTCGATCAGGATGGGTTCTGCTCTGAATTTGTCGCGGCGGTGCACCACGGTGACGTTGCGGCAAATATTGGACAAATATAAGGCCTCTTCGACAGCAGTGTTGCCACCGCCTACGACTACGACATCTTGATTTTTATAAAAGAAGCCGTCGCAAGTGGCGCAGCCTGAGACACCGCGTCCCATAAAGGCTTGCTCTGAGGGCAAGCCCAAATATTTTGCAGATGCACCGGTCGAGATAATTAACGCATCACAGGTGTAAAGATTGCCGCCATCACCGGTTAAACGAAACGGACGTGATGAAAAATCGACGTTTGCTATATGATCAAACACCATTTCAGTGTTAAATCGTTCTGCGTGCTGAGCAAAACGCTGCATCAGCTCAGGGCCTTGTACCCCCATGGCGTCGGCGGGCCAGTTATCGACATCGGTGGTGGTCATAAGTTGACCGCCTTGCGCATGACCGGTGATCATAACGGGATTAAGATTGGCTCGAGCTGCATAAACGGCTGCGCTATAGCCGGCTGGACCCGATCCTAGAATTAGAACTTTGGCGTGTTTTGGCGTTGTCATCAGGATTACCCTATAGTTTAAGCAGCAAATTATAATGTCCTCTATGCCTAGACTTTCTCCTGCGACCATCAGCGCACCGCGCGCCACCCGAAACACCCGAAACGGGCCCTCAGCGTTTCAGTCAAAACTGTTCTCGCTGCTCAGAGAAGCGCGCTGGATTCTGTTCGCTGTGCTCGCGGCGTGGCTGGCCTTGGTGCTTGCCACCTGGAGCCTGACAGACCCCGCGTGGTCGCATTCGGTCGGCCCCGAGACCGAGGGTCTGCAGAACCGTGGTGGTTGGGTAGGAGCCTACACGGCCGACATTTTGCTGTATCTGTTCGGCTATTGCGCTTGGTGGTGGGTGATTTTACTGTTGCATCGTGTGCACGCGGGGTACTTGCGCTTGGCCACTCAAATCCGTGCCCGTGGCGAGCCCGAGGCCTTGGCACGCGTGCGCTGGGAACAAGGAATCGGTTTTTTTATGGCTTTGCTGGGCTCAGTCGGTCTTGAGGCCTATCGCTTAAGCTCCTGGGGGATGCAGTTACCCGGGCGAACAGACCTCACGAGCGGAGCCGGCGGCGTCATTGGCAGTACGTGGTCCGAGTTTTTGTCGCAGGCTGTGGGCTTTTCGGGCAGTACGATTATTTTGATCGCACTGATCGCCTTGGGTAGCAGTTTGTTCTTCGGGTTTTCGTGGCTGACAGTGGCCGAAAAAATCGGGACAGCTTTTGACTGGCTGTTGTTCAAAGTCAAAAACGTTCAAACGGCTAGGCTTGACCGTCGAGCGGGGCAGGTCGCCCTGGCTGTGCGCCACGAACAAGTCGAGGCCAAGCAGGATAAGACTCCAAATGAGCACGCGATTCGGATCGAACCGGCGATTATTTCGGTGCCTAAATCCGAGCGCTTGCAAAAAGAGAGGCAACATTCGTTGTTTGCAGAGCCTTCGGCCATGGGCGACTTGCCCGCACTGAGCTTGCTTGATCCTGCTCCAGAAGCCTTTGAAACGGTCTCTGACGAGACGATCGAATTCACCTCGCGGTTAATCGAAAAAAAGCTGGCTGACTTTGGTGTAGAAGTCCATGTCGTGGCGGCGCAGGCTGGCCCCGTGATTACCCGCTACGAGATTGAGCCCGCAATCGGGGTCAAAGGTAGCCAGATCGTGAATCTGGCTAAAGATTTAGCGCGTGCCCTTAGCCTAGTCAGTATTCGGGTGGTCGAAACCATTCCGGGTAAAAATCTGATGGGCTTTGAGCTACCCAATCCGCGCCGACAAATGGTCAAGCTCTCTGAAATTTTAGGTTCTCAAACCTATCATGCCAGCCACTCTGTCGTGACGATGGCGCTTGGAAAAGATATCGCCGGCAATCCAGTCGTGGCCGACTTAGCTAAGATGCCCCACCTGTTGGTTGCGGGTACAACCGGCTCGGGTAAGTCGGTCGGCATCAATGCCATGATCTTATCCTTGCTCTATAAGGCCGATGCTTCGCAGACTCGGCTGATATTGATCGATCCCAAGATGCTTGAGATGAGCGTGTATGAGGGCATCCCTCATCTGCTCGCGCCCGTGGTGACGGATATGCGCCAGGCGGCCAACGCGCTGAACTGGTGCGTCGGCGAGATGGAAAAACGCTACCGCCTGATGAGCAAGCTTGGGGTGCGTAACCTAACGGGCTACAACACCAAAGTACGCGATGCGCTTAAACGCGAAGAGCCGATTCCAAATCCGTTTTCGTTGACGCCCGATGCACCCGAGCCACTCAAAGAGTTGCCTACCATCGTTGTGGTGATTGATGAACTTGCTGATTTGATGATGGTTGTGGGTAAAAAAATCGAAGAACTGATCGCGCGCTTGGCTCAAAAGGCGCGGGCGGCAGGAATCCACTTGATTCTGGCAACACAACGTCCAAGTGTCGATGTGATTACTGGTCTGATTAAGGCCAATATTCCGACGCGGATTTCGTTTCAGGTGTCTTCAAAAATTGATTCGCGAACGATTTTGGATCAGATGGGTGCCGAGGCGCTGCTCGGTCAGGGCGATATGTTGTACATGCCTTCAGGGACGGGGTTGCCGATACGCGTGCACGGCGCTTTTGTGTCCGACGCTGAGGTGCACCGCGTCGTCGAGTCTTTGAAGGCCCAAGGCGAGCCCGACTATGTCGATGGTCTGCTTGAGGGGGGTGTTGAAGGCGAAACGGGTGACGGTGTTGGAAGCGTAACGGGCTTTGCCGACACCGAAACCGACCCGATGTACGATCAGGCAGTTGAAATCGTACTTAAAAACAAACGCGCTTCGATTTCGCTAGTCCAGCGTCATTTACGGATTGGCTATAACCGCGCGGCGCGCCTGCTTGAACAGATGCAAAACAGTGGCCTGGTCTCGACGATGCAGTCCAACGGTAACCGCGAAATTCTGGTGCCCACCACGAATCAAGAGGATTCGCACTAATGTCTCGCGCCACTTGGTTCATGCGGGTTTTTGGTTTGGTGTTTTCTTGGCTTTGTTTGCTTTGCACCCCTGTTTGGGCGAATCCTGCGCAGCAACAGCTTGAAAGTTTTGTGTCGCAGGTCCAGGCGGCAACAGGTGGGTTTTCGCAGTATACGGTGGGGGCGCAAGGGCAAACCAAACCGGCACAAAGCGGCCAGTTCGCTTTTCAGCGTCCAGGGCGGTTTAAGTGGGATGTGCAAAAACCCTATGCGCAGCAAATTATCTCTGATGGTCTGCAATTATTTCAGTTCGATCCCGATTTAAATCAAGTGACCGTGCGCAAAGTCGACCAGGCGATTGGGACTTCTCCTGCCGCGATTCTTTTTGGCTCGGGTTCGCTTGAGCAATCGTTCACGGTGACCGCTTTGCCGGACAAAGACGGTTTGTTGTGGTTGCGCGCCAAGCCTCGCGACGGCCAGGCAGGCTTTGTGCATGTTGACCTTGGGTTTCGCGAGGGCTTGCCTGCGCGCATTATTTTGTTAGATGCCTTTGGGCAAAACACACACATCGATTTTTCTGGCCTAGTGCGTAACCCGTCTATGCCCGACCAGGTTTTTAAGTTTGTCCCCCCTCAGGGCGCCGATGTCGTGCGCATGCAGTGAGCGTGCTGCATGACTGACCTGTTTAAAACGGCGCCACTGCCCCCCCTTGCCGAGGCCTTGCGCCCGGCCACGCTTGACGAGGTGATCGGTCAGCGTCACCTGCTCGGGCCTGGCAAGCCACTGCGAGTGGCCTTTGAGTCTGGACGGCCGCATTCAATGATTTTGTGGGGACCACCGGGCGTGGGTAAAACAACCCTCGCTCGCTTGACTGCCAACGCGTTTGATTGTGCCTTCATTGCACTCTCTGCCGTATTTGCGGGCGTCAAAGAGATTCGTGCTGCGATGGAAGCCGCACAACTGACACTTGATCAACATCAGCAGCGCACGTTACTGTTTGTGGATGAGATTCATCGGTTTAATAAGTCGCAGCAAGACGCCTTGTTGCCCTTTGTTGAATCAGGCTTGGTGACTTTCATCGGGGCAACCACAGAAAATCCGTCTTTTGAAGTGAACTCGGCCTTGCTGTCTCGCGCGCAAGTCTATGTGCTCGAATCGCTAAATGATTCTGAGTTGCGTGAACTGCTGGCCCGCGCGCAACTGACAGTATTTCAAACGTTGAGCTTTGAAGCGCTCGCAGTTGATACCTTGGTAGGTTATGCCGACGGCGATGCACGGCGGTTTTTAAATTTGCTTGAGCAGGCGGCAAGCGCTGCCCAGCATGCAGGGTCGACCCGCGTAGACAAAACCTTGGTCGAAAATACCTTGAGCCTGAACGCGCGCCGCTTTGATAAAGGGGGTGATAATTTTTATGATCAAATCTCGGCGTTGCATAAATCCGTGCGCGGTTCAAGTCCAGATGCGGCACTGTATTGGCTAAATCGTATGTTAGACGGCGGAGCTGATCCTAAGTATTTATCCCGTCGGATCGTGCGCATGTCGTGGGAAGACATCGGTTTGGCCGATCCGCGCGCCATGCAAATTGCGAACGACGCGGCGCAAACCTTCGAGCGCCTCGGATCGCCCGAAGGTGAATTAGCACTGGCGCAAGCTGTACTTTACTTAGCGGTAGCAGCAAAAAGTAATGCGGGTTACAACGCTCATAATCGAGCAGTGGCTTTTGTTAAACAAGACCAGTCGCGGCCAGTGCCTGTGCACTTGCGCAACGCGCCAACCAAGCTCATGAAAGAGCTTGGTTTTGGTCATGCTTATCGCTATGCGCACGATGAACCCGAGGCCTACGCTGCAGGTGAGACCTACTTACCAGACGGCCTCAACGAACCTGGCTGGTATCAACCGGTTGCGCGCGGCCTCGAAATCAAGATTGCAGAAAAGCTCGCGCACTTGCGTGAGCTTGATCGAAAGGCCCAAAAGAAATTAAAGGATTGAAGGAATGGATTGGCTAGATGCACACACATTGGCACGAATTCAGTTTGCGTTTACGGTCAGTTTTCATATTATTTTTCCGGCGTTTTCGATCGGACTTGCCAGCTACCTAGCGGTGCTCAATAGTTTGCATTTAATAACAGGGCGTACCGTTTACCTTGAGCTGTTTAACTACTGGAAAAAAATATTTGCACTGGCCTTTGGCATGGGAGTGGTGTCTGGCTTAGTTATGAGCTATGAGTTTGGTACCAACTGGAGCGTCTTTGCTGACAAAACGGGCCCGGTGCTCGGTCCATTGATGGGCTATGAGGTCATGTCGGCCTTTTTTCTTGAAGCCGGCTTTTTAGGCGTCATGCTATTTGGGCGGTCTCGCGTGGGTCCGCGCTTGCATTGCTTTGCCACGGCGATGGTCGCGCTTGGCACCTTCATGTCGGCCTTCTGGATTTTGTCGGTCAATAGTTGGATGCAAACCCCCGCAGGCTTTAGTCAAAATTCGGTGGGCCAGTTTGTGGTCGAAAATTGGTTTGACGTCATTTTTAATCCGTCCTTTCCTTATCGTTTAGTGCATATGATGTTGGCGGCCTATCTGACGACAGCGTTTGTGGTCGGCGGCGTGGCGGCCTACCACTTGTTAAAAATGCGTCTGCAAAAGGTTGCGTTTGCCACACCCGAGCGGCTTGCCTCCCAACTTGCGGTGCGCACGATGTTTTCGATGGCAATGTGGATGGCGGCTATTGTTGCTCCGTTGCAAATGTTGGCGGGGGATCAGCATGGTTTAAATACTGTTAAGCATCAACCCCGAAAAATCGCGGCCATCGAAGGGCATTACGAGACGCAGGCGAGTGCACCGCTGATTCTGTTTGGCATCCCAAACAGCAAAGAAGAACGGATGGAGTACGTGATTGAAATTCCCTACTTAGGTAGCCTACTTTTGACCCATAGCTTAGATGGTGTGATTCAGGGGATGAAAGAGTGGCCACCGTCAGAGCGGCCGCCGATGGGAATCGTGTTTTACGCGTTTCGCGTGATGGTGGGTATCGGTACGCTTATGCTGGGCTTAGGCCTCTGGAGCCTGTGGCTGCGCTACCGCGGCAGGCTGTATGAGACGGTGTTGCTGCACCGTGCCGCTTTGTGGATGGGCCCCTCGGGCTTTGTGGCGGTGCTGGCAGGTTGGGTTGTCACTGAGGTCGGTCGCCAGCCCTACACGGTATACAACCTCTTGCGCACCAGCGAGTCGGCGTCGCCGATCGACGCAGCAGCCGTGGCGGGGTCATTGCTGGGGTTTGTTGTCGTGTATTTTGCGCTCTTTGGTGCTGGGGTGGTTTACATCTTGCGTTTGATGCGCGAGCCTCCCAACAATTCGCAGCTGGAACCCTCGGCGCACACACCCGAACGTGCGGGTGGCATTGTGCCTGCGGCTGTCTTGACGGGATTCACCAAGGCTGACGACCCAAAGGCGAAAGCATGACAATTGACTATGCATTGATTTGGGCCGCCTTGATTGCTTTTGTCGTGTTGGCGTACATCGTGCTCGATGGCTTTGACCTAGGCGTAGGTATTTTGTTTCCGTGGGTCAAAGGACAAGCGCATCGCGATCAAATGATGAACTCAGTTGCTCCGGTGTGGGACGGTAACGAAACCTGGCTCGTGTTAGGAGGGGGTGGTTTGTTTGCAGTGTTTCCGCTAGCTTATTCAATCATTATGCCGGCACTGTACGCCCCATTTATTGTCATGCTGTTAGCCCTCGTCTTTAGGGGCGTGGCTTTTGAATTCCGCTTTAAAAGCCGCCGTCATCAATGGTTTTGGGATGTTGCCTTTGCGGGTGGCTCCACGGTCGCAGCCTTTGCTCAAGGGGTCGCGATGGGGGCCTTAGTGCAAGGCATACCGGTTGTTGGTCGCGCTTATGCAGGCGGGTGGTGGGATTGGCTGTCGCCTTTCAGTCTGCTCACGGGCGCAGCGTTAGTGGTTGGCTATGCCTTGCTTGGGGCGACTTGGTTAATGCTAAAAACCGAGGGAGACGTCGCTAAGTTCGCGTTACGGGCTGCGCGCAGCCTTGGCGTGGCGCTGTTGCTTTTAATTTTGGTGGTGAGTGTATGGACACCGTTTTTGCATGAACACTTTTTGCAAAAGTGGCTGGCATGGCCCGATCGACTGCTAGTGCTTCCGGTGCCTGCCTTAGTGCTGCTATGCGCAGCGCTATTTTTCAAAGGCTTATCGCAGCAGCGGCCCCTAATGGCATTTTTGTCGGTGCAAGGCCTGTTTGTGTTGTCCTACATGGGTTTATTGGTTAGTTTCTTTCCATATATTGTTCCGTCAGCGGTCACACTTTGGCAAGCGGCAGCGCCCGATAATAGTTTGAAGTTTTTATTAGTCGGAGCGGTTGTATTGCTGCCAATGATTTTGTCTTACACAGCCTATGCGTATTGGGTATTTCGCGGTAAAGTGGGCCCATCGCATCAGTATCACTCATAGTAAAGATGTCTGGATTCAAGTACTGCGCGGCTCGCAAGCTTGAG
This sequence comes from Bordetella parapertussis, assembly GCA_945872285.1. Lineage (GTDB taxonomy): Bacteria > Pseudomonadota > Gammaproteobacteria > Burkholderiales > Burkholderiaceae_B > Zwartia > Zwartia parapertussis_D. The sequence goes on from CAMBZR010000056.1 coordinate 15,474, forward strand.
TGCGACGGAGAGAAAAATTGAAACGCTGGGGCTGGCTGGTGCTGATATGGTTGTTAAGCGTAGGCGCGCTAGGCGCGGTCGCGTGGTTGCTGCGGCGTTTACAATACGTGTTTCACTAGTTTTTAAAGCCTAAAGCTCATGCTTGACCCAGCTCTGTTGCGTAAAGATCTTGACGCTGTTGTGCGTCGCCTGGCCAGTCGCGGCTTTGCTTTTGCCCTCGAGCCGTTTAATGCGCTTGAGGCACGCCGCAAAGCGGTACAAACCGAAACCGAAACTTTGCAGGCACAGCGTAATGCGTTGGCCAAGCAGATCGGCGCGCTGAAGTCGCGCGGCGAAGACGCTTCAGCCGTGATGGCGCAATCGCAGGCGCTTCCGCTGCGACTCAAAGCCCTCGAGCAAGAATTAACCGACATTCAACAGCAACTAAACGACCTGTTACTCGCGGTGCCAAACTTGCCTCACGACTCAGTACCCGTGGGCACCGACAGCGAGGGCAATCTTGAAGTGCGTCGCTGGGTACCCGTACCCGATACCGTATCAGGCGATCCTAAACATTTGGGCTTTACGCCGCGCGATCATGTCTCGCTGGGCGAGGCCCTTGGTTTGGATTTTGATGTGGCAGGCAAACTATCAGGCGCTCGCTTTAGCTTTATGCGCGGGCCACTTGCGCGTTTGCACCGCGCGTTGGCCCAGTTCATGCTTGATCTGCAAACTGAACAGCATGGCTACACCGAGTGCTATACACCTTACATCGTGAACGCCTCGACGCTGATGGGTACCGGTCAGCTGCCTAAGTTCAAAAATGATATGTTCTGGGTGACCCGGGGCGGCGACGAACCCATGCTTGATGAACAAGGCAACGCGGTCGTGCGCGAAGAACAATACTTAATTTCAACCTCCGAAATCACCTTAACGAGCAGCGTGCGCGACAGCATCATACCGGCTGCCGACTTGCCGCTTCGCTTAACTGCACACACCCCTTGCTTTCGCTCTGAGGCGGGTAGTGGCGGGCGTGACACTCGCGGCCTGATCCGCCAGCATCAGTTCGATAAAGTCGAAATGGTACAGATCGTGGCGGCTGAGACGTCATATCAGGCTCTCGAAGAGATGGCCGGTCATGCTGAAAAAGTGTTGCAGCTGCTTGGTTTGCCTTATCGTGTCCTGTTGCTGTGCACAGGCGACATGGGGTTTGGTGCGACAAAAACCTACGACCTTGAAGTCTGGTTACCGGCTCAAAATACGTGGCGCGAGATTTCTTCTGTTTCAAACTGTGAAGCCTTTCAGGCACGACGGATGCAGGCACGCACGCGTAACGAGGCGGGTAAGACAGAGTTTATTCATACATTGAATGGCTCGGGTCTCGCCGTCGGGCGCGCGCTCGTTGCCGTTCTAGAAAACTATCAGCAAGAAGACGGCAGCGTGGTCGTACCCGAGGTATTGCGCGCGTATATGGGTGACCTCACAGTGCTAAAGGGTTAGCTGCATGAGCCCCGCCTTGAGCCCCTCCACCCTGTTGTTTTTAGTGTTACCGCCCCTGCTGTGGGCGAGTAACGCCATCGTAGGTCGCCTGGCTGCTGGTGCGATTCCTCCGATTACGTTAAATTTTTTGCGCTGGGTGGTCGCGATTTTGGTGCTGTTGCCCTTTGTTTGGCGTCGTCTGCGGCAAGATTGGCCCTTGGCTCGCAGAGCCTGGGTGGTACTGGCAGCAACGGGGTTTTTAAGTACGACCACTTACAACGCTTTGCAGTATTTTGCGCTCACGACCTCAAGTCCTATTAACGTGGCACTGATTACCGCCTCGGGTCCGATCTTTACGTTGCTGATGGGTTGGTTGTTTTTTCAGGCAACGATTAGCAGGGCGGCCACACTCGGTGCGGTGGTCTCGCTGATAGGCGTCACTTGGGTGCTACTGCGAGGTGAGTTGCTGAATGCCACGCGCATCGACTTTGTCTCGGGTGATTTGTTTATGCTGCTGGCGATTGCCCTCTGGAGCCTCTATACCTGGCTGTTGCGAGGTCGGCCCGCCGAAATGTCGGGCTACAGCGTGCTCACCATGCAGATGGCGTGGGGGTTGCTGTTTGCCGTGCCCATGGTTTTGGCCGAATGGTTTTTGGGTGGTTATTCGGCCATCGCGTGGTCGCCAAAGATCTACAGCATGATTTTGTTCGTGGCGCTTGGCCCGGCTTTGCTGGCTTACTTGTGTTACCAACAGGCGGTCTTGCGCACGGGTTCGCAGTTACCGATGTTTTTCTTGAACCTGACCCCGGTGTTTGCGGCGCTGATGGCGGTTGTCTTGCTAGGAGAGTTTCCTGAGCTTTATCATGTGGTGGGCTTGGTTTTGATTGTGGCTGGAATTGTGTTGGCCAACCCTACTAAAAAATCGGTTTAATTTCGCACTGAGTTTTTTATTTTGAGGCGTTTGATAATGGTTTTGTCTACTTTCTCGCTTAAAGGTGCTGGCGTAAGGCTGCTGCTCAGTTGCGCTTGCCTGTTCGCCGTGGGCCCCGTCGTTGCAAACGATGTTCAGGGTAAATATCTTTCGACAAGCGCGCAACCGAGCTCTGGCTTTCCGTTTTTACAGGGGGCGAACCTGGCGCAAGCCGATGGTGCGTGGCAGTTTTATCAGCAAAATATGGGCCAACCGATGTCGACCTGGGCGCACACCGAGATTCATCAACCGGCCGGTGGAACGGTTTTTTATCCCTTTTCAGGCCCAGACTTTGTGACGGCAGCACAGTTGTTTCCGCAGGCGAGTCGCTTTGTGATGGTTGCGATGCAGGCCGCTGGAGAGCCAGCGTCGCTTGGCGACATGTCCGGTACACGCGCGCAAAATTTTCAGGCAAAATTTTTGCGTGAATGGATGAAGTTCAGTCGACTGGCTTTTTTTCGGACAGATGATTTGAACGAAGACCTGCGTGATAAACATGCTCAAATCGGAGTCACCACAATCTTGATCACGTTCGCGCTGTACATGGGCTATGACGTGAAAGAGGTTTATCCGATTGCGCTTGACCCGACAAATGGGCAGTTTATACAAACGACCGGTGACTGGAAATCCGTACGGCTGATCATGAGCAAGGCGGGCAAACCGGTGATGCTTGACTATGTCAGCCTCGATTTGTCAGATGCCCACCTCAGTCAGGTTGAGCCCACTCGCGCTTGGCTCGAGCGCGAGTCACGCAACCCGGTGTTGCTTAAGGCCGCCTCGCACTTATTGCAAGAAACCTATTTTTCGATTCTGCGTGATATTTTGGTGGCAAAGGCAAAAATGGTGATTCAAGACGAGACCGGTTTGAATTACACGCACTTATCGCAGATCGGACCCGTTGATTTGTACGGTGGTTTTTTGTACCCGCACGAATTATTCAACCGAAAAAAACAAGAATCGTTAGCACAGGCATATAAAGACTCTAAAAATATCAAACCCTTGCCGTTTGCCTTTAGTTACAACAAAACGACAGAACGACGCAGCGTTCAGATTGTGCGACGTGCCGAGTAAGTTCGCTTTTTAGGCAAAACGGTGATTTCAATCATTGCGCGTGCGGGGCTTTAGCGTCCCGTCTTGCGTGCAAAGGCCGCGATACTAAAGCTGCGGGTCGCGTCATTAAACGTTTGCGGGTCGTCTACAAATAACGCGTGCCCCGCCCGTGGCAAAATCTTTATCGTGATTAAATCCGCTGGGCGTTTGGCGAGCAAGGCGTCGGCCTGCTCTTTGAGCCAGGGTCGAGCGATATACAGCACGGGTACGTTTTGCTTCTCAAGGGTTTCGCGCCAATATTCGCGTGGGTAGGGCTGATTCATCAATTGGATCGCGATGTTTGGCGGCGCTCGCAGAGCCGAGTCCAGTACCGCTTGAGCCAACAGGGGTGGTGGGGGCTCGCGATAGATATCTTTGCAAAATGCACGCAAATAGGCCTCGCGTTTTTTGGGGTCGTTCATGGTCTGTTGAAACGTCGACGAGCGCCCGGCAGGTGGACGTCCTTCACCGACTGAATTGTCAATCAGAATCAGTCCGCGCAGCCCTTTTGGGTGATAGTTTGCCAAGTAGTCTAACGCTTCAAGCACACCAAGCGACCAACCCGCCAACACAAAGGTGTTGACCTTTGCGGCTTTTAAAAATTCGTCCATATCTTGCAGGCGTCTTTTTGGAGCGTGCGACAGTGTAGTGAGCTCAGAGAGCCCCTGCGAACGCGGGTCAAAGGCCAAGACTCTGAAGTGAGCCGCGAGCCCAAGCAACTGTTGTTCAAACACCGCTGCCGGCATGACCCAGCCCGGAATGAATACCAGTGTTTGTTCGCCTTTGCCCGCTTCTAGATAATGCAAGCGTACGCCGTCTGAAGTTTTGAAGTAATGATGTTTAATGGGGTTCGCTTGCGCGCAACTTGCCGCGAGCAGGCTCAAAGTGAAGTAAAAAATTCTTAAAGACGACTGAAGACGCGTCATGGCTTTTGGCCTTTGCTGAGTCAAGCGGTAGGCAAAACAGTAAACTGTATGATAGTGCAGGGTGAGCTAGACTGAGCAGGGTGTTGAGCGCCCGCAAAAAAATAAAAGAGAAGCGTATGGCAGACGTTAGTGGCAAGACCAAACTCTATGGCATCGTGGCCGATCCGATCGGGCAGGTTAAAGCACCTGAAATGATGCGAACGGTGTTTGAGCGGCGCGGTATCGACGGTGTGCTGATGCCAATGCACGTGGCACCTAAAGATTTACCGGCGTTTACGCAAGCGCTTCGTGGGATGCAGAACTTTGGTGGCATGGTGGTGACGGTGCCACATAAAACTACCATCGGTGCGTTGTGTGATGAAATCACGCCCGCGGCGCGCACAATTGGAGCGGTCAATATTGTGCGACGCGAGGCCGACGGGCGTTTATTTGGTGACATTCTGGATGGTAGCGGCTTTGTAGCGGGTCTGCGGCTTCATGGAATTGAGCCTAGAGCCCAAAAAATATTGTTAGTGGGCGCGGGCGGTGCAGCCAATGCGATTGCCTTTGCCCTTGCCGAGGCGGGTGCCGCGCAACTGGCGGTTTATAACCGCTCGTCGGATAAAGTTCGGGCTATGTTTGCACGGCTCAGCCCACTCTACCCAAAAGTTGAACTCGTGCTGGGCACACGCGATCCGCAAGGGGTTGACCTAGTCATAAACGCGACCTCGCTGGGGATGGCAAACGCCGATCCGTTACCACTTGAGGCAAGTTTGCTCAAACCCGAGCAAACCGTCGCCGACATCATTATGGCGCCTGCGCTGACCCCCTTGCTTGCCGCGGCACAGGCTAAGGGCTGTCGGATTCAGTATGGCGCGCCCATGCTGGCGTGTCAGATAGAGTTGATGGCTGACTTTATGGGGGCAAAATAATGCAGACATACGATTATGTCATCGTGGGTGGCGGTACTGCCGCCTGTATTTTGGCCAATCGTTTGACCGCAGATGGCCGTCATACTGTGCTGCTGCTTGAAGCCGGCGGCGAGCCCAAAAGTATGTGGATCAATATCCCCGCCGGGTTTACTAAACTGCTGAATGATTCCGCCTATAACTGGCGCTTTGAGACGCAGCCCGAAGACAACACCTATGGTCGCAGCATTGCGATCCCGCGCGGTAAGGGCTTGGGGGGCTCGAGCTTGATTAATGGCATGATCTATGTGCATGGTCAACGTGAAGACTACGACCGCTGGGCAGACTTTGGGGCGACCGGTTGGTCATCCAAAGAGTTGATGCCTTACTTTGCCAAGCTTGAAACCTATTTGAGAGGCGAGGCGCCACGAGGCAAAAGTGGCCCGATGCACATTCACCAAGTCACTGAGCGTTATCCGTTAGTCGATGCGTTGCTCAAGGCCGCGGTGCAAGATGGCCAGCCCTTGAACGAAGACTACAACGGTGCAGGCCAAGAAGGCTTTGGTTACTATCAGGTCGAGCAAAAAAATGGCCGGCGCTGGAGCGCGTTCGATGGCTATTTGAAACCTGTGCGACACCGAAAAAACTTAACAGTGCACACGCGCGCCCACGTCACCCGCGTCAATGTCGAGGCGGGGGTCTGCACTGGTGTGACGTATCAACAAAAAGGCGAGCGCTTCACGGTGCGCGCCGCACGCGAAGTCATCTTGTCGGCTGGTGCGGTGCAGACGCCGCAGCTGCTTGAGTTGTCTGGCATCGGCGACCCTGCGCTGTTGCAGCGCTTTGAGATCCCAGTGGTGCATGCGGCTAAGCGTGTGGGTGAAAACTATATCGATCATTACGCGACACGCATGAATTGGCGCGTTAAAAATACGCAGACGCTCAACGAGTTGGCGCAGGGCTGGCGTGTTGGCCTGGCAGTGCTGCAATATTTTGCGACACGCAAAGGGATTTTGTCGTTGGGTACGGGATTGGCGCACGGCTTTGTGAAAACACGTGCTGCGTTGCCAACACCTGATGTGCAATATTTTTTCATGCACGCTACTTACGCGAATGCTGCCATTCGTAAATTGGATAACTTTCCAGGGATGACGATGGCGGTGTCGGGGTTACGCCCAACGTCGCAAGGCAGCATTCATATCCAGTCTAAGGACCCGCTAGTTGGGCCCGCGATTAAGCCGAACTTTTTAGCTAATACTGAAGATCAGCAGGCGCTTATTGAAGGTATGAAAATCGCCCGTCGGATTGTCGAACGCCCGGCGTTGTCACCTTACGTCGAGTCAGAAATGAGCCCAGGCGCTAGCGTGCTTACCGATGAACAGTGGTTGCATTTCGCTCGCGATAACGGTCAAACAACCTACCACCCCATTGCCACTTGTCGCATGGGGTCCGATGCCGATGCGGTCGTCGATACGCGTCTGCGCTTTAAGGGTTTGCGTGGCTTGCGGGTGGTGGATGCCTCGGTGTTCAGGGCAATGGTGTCGGGCAATACTCAGGCGGCGGTGATGATGGTGGCAGAGCGCGGCGCAGATTTGATTCTTGAAGATGCTGCTAAGCGCTAAGACTGCGTGATACGAATATAAGCTGATGCTCAAAGAGTCAGCAAAGCATCAAAGCCGCGCGATTCAAATACGAACTGATGCTGCAAAAGTCAATAGAGTGCTCAGACCATCGCTACCCAGGTAATTTCAGGTAGTGCAAAGCAAGTGCTTTAAACGCTTCAATGTCCGGGTCGTGGGCGAGGATCTCATCGGTAATAATTTCGCCGACCGACTCAGCCATCGAGCCGGCAAGCTTCGCATCTAAAAATAATAAACGCGAGCGCCGCGCAAGTACGTCTTCGACTGTGCGCGCGTATTCGTGGCGCACGGCAAAGCGCACCATGGCCTCGGTGAGGCCGCCACCTAGGTGACGTTGAGCGCCGGGTAATTGAGCAACAGCATCTGCCTCGTCACCGTAAGCTTTTAAGCCAGGTGCCTCGTACATGGGGTGATCGACCTTGCGACCCGTTTGCGCGCCTACTAGGGGTAGGCTGGCTGTGACGCAGGCGTGGCGTTCGGATAAAAGTTTGGCGTCAACGCAGTGCTTTAAAACGTCTTGTGCCATGGCGCGATAGGTGGTCCATTTTCCGCCGGTCACTGTCACCATCTTACTTTTGCTGATCAGTACCGTGTGCTCGCGGCTAATGGCCTTGGTGTTGCCATGTTCGTCTTTTGGTGGTTTGACTAGAGGCCGCAGCCCGACCCAGATGCTTTTAATATCTGCACGCGTGGGCGCGCGCGTCAGATAGCGGGCGGATTCGCGCAAAATAAATTCAAGTTCCTCAGCATAAGGATCGGGTTCACGGCTTAAATCGTGGCGTGGGGTATCTGTGGTGCCGATAATGACCTTGCCCAACCACGGCACGGCAAAAAGCACCCGTCCGTCTGAGGTGTGTGGCACGATGATGGCATGCTCGCCGGCTAAAAATTCGCGATCCACCACCACATGTACACCCTGACTCGGGGCGACCATCGCAACACTTTTGCTCCCCGCCGCGGTGTCATCTTTTTCTCGCAGTGCATCGACCCAAACCCCAGCGGCATTGACGACGCAGTTGGCTTTAATTTGAAAGGTTTGTTGTGTGTCGTGATCTTGTGCCACTAAGCCTGTGATTTGACCATTGCTGTGCGTCAGTTCAAGTGCGCTGCAATAGTTAACCAGCAGCGCGCCCCGCTGTGCTGCGGTACGCGCTAGGGCTAGGGCCAGTCGCGCATCGTCAAACTGACCGTCCCAGTATTTGACCGAACCTTTTAAGCCCTTGGTGTGAAGATTAGGGACGTGCTTGAGCGTGTCTTTTGCACCCCAAAAGCGGGTGCGCCCTAAGCTGCGTTTGCCTGAGAGTGCGTCATACAGGATTAAACCGGCGCCGTAGAACGGGAGCTCCCAAAACTTGTAGCAAGGCAAAACAAAGGCAAGTGGTTGCGCTAAGTGTGCGGCATTATGTAATAAGGTTGTGCGTTCGTGTAACGCTTCGTAGACGAGCGAGACGTTGCCTTGAGCAAGATAACGCACACCGCCGTGTACAAGTTTGGTGGAGCGTGATGAGGTGCCTTTTGCAAAATCGGTCGCGTCAAGCAGCACAACGGAATAACCCCGCGAGGCCGCATCGAGCGCTAAGCCTAAGCCCGTGGCGCCTCCACCAATGATGGCTAGATCGTAGGTTTTATCTTCAGCCAGGCTTGCCAGTAACTGTGCGCGATCGGTGCGAAGTGGTGTTTGT
>CAMBZR010000057.1 GCA_945872285.1 Bordetella parapertussis
GCCATAACTGATTCGTACTCAAAGCAAGCAAACTTGCCCTCCCAAAAGTCAGCAATGCCTTTGCCGTGTGCAATAAAATCATCAATGCCAGCAAAATTGAAAATGCCCAGTGGAAACTTGGCGAAGATGCAACTGAGGATGGGGTGGCGTGTAACGTTGGCCGTGCAGCAGGGTGCTCGGGCAAGCTGGCCACGCTGGTCAAAAAGCCCATGGCAGAAGTCAAGGCTCAGTCAAACGAGGCCGGCATGATTCAGACCAGTCTCGCTGAAGCCGTCTTGCCGGCCTGGGTCAAGCGTTGCGGCGACCGTTGCGGTGTGGTGTACAACGAGGTGATCGCACCCATCACAGGTGTGAAGTACATCGCTGGTAAGTAAAGGTGTATCAAGGTCTTGAATGGCTCAGTCGCCGTGCGATGTGGGTAGCGGGGTTTTGCTATCTCCTGATCACGGTGCTGATCTGTTTTGATATTTTTGCCCGAAAGTTTCTGGGCTTTTCAACCGAATCCACCATTGAACTGACGGGTTATCTGATGGCCGTTGGTATGAGTTGGGGGTTAGCTGGCACATTGTTTGAACGTGGTCATGTGCGCATCGATGTGTTGGTGCAGCGCATGCCCTTGCGTGTGCGCGTGTGGTTGCATTTTGCCTCACTGCTCGCCTTAGTGGTGTCAACCGCGTTCTATGTGTATGGTGCGGTTTCAATTGCCAAAGATTCGTTTGCGTTTAACGCCACCGACCTCACCACCTTGCGCACGCCCTTAGTGCTTCCACAAGGGGTGTGGGCAGCAGGCTTTATATTGTTATTGCTCGCAGCGGTTGCACTGGCGTTGCGCTCGGCTGCACAACTACTGCGCGGTGATCTTGTGACGATGGACCGCGCCTTGATGGCGCGCACCTACGAAGATGAAGCCGCCGAAACCCTCGAGGCAGTTGCCGAGGCACAGGCACATATGCAGACGCCTAGCTTTGCATCTACTCACAAACTAGGCAGCAAATGATTGCAATCGTATTCATTGTGATCATGGCGCTCGTGATTGGTGGTGCCAGCTTGCTTGGCGGTGCCGAGAGTGCCGCGGCCTTATCGGCAACGACCGTGCCTTGGTGGGCGCTGCTGGCGGTGTTGGCGGCGTTCGCCGGTTTTTTTGCAGGTGGTATTTATGTTGGGGCTGCACTATCCTCGCTTGCATTGTTGGCGGGTTTTTCGCTTTCAGACCGTCCGTTCTGGAATTTTTTAGGTGAGATGATTTGGGCGCCCTCGACCAACTTTGTGTTGGTGTCGGTGCCGCTGTTTTTATTGATGGGCGAGATCATGCTGCGCGCCGGTTTGTCTGAGCGTTTGTATCGTGGTTTGAATGTCTGGATGGGACGTTTACCCGGCGGCTTGTTGCACACCAATATTTTGGCCTGCGGGGTGTTTTCTGCGGTGGCGGGTTCAAGCGTGGCAACGGCGGCAACGATGGGCTCAGTCGCCTTACCGTATTTTGAAAAAAGTCATTACCCACCAAAGTTAGTACTGGGTTCGCTTGCTGCGGGCGGAGCTTTAGGCAATCTGATTCCACCTGGTATTACGTTCATTATTTATGGTTTGATTACTGAGACCTCGGTGGGAGCTTTATACATTGCGGCGATAGGACCGAGTATTTTGGTCGTTCTCTTATTTATTGCGGTCATTTTTTACTACAGCTACAAGCTCAAGTTACGGGCTGACCCAAGCGCGATGGGCGTCAACTGGCGGCATAAGGTCGCGAGTTTGTCAGACTTATTGCCAACGACCTTATTAATTGGGCTCGTGTTGGGCACCATTTATGCGGGCTTGGCAACGCCAACTGAATCTGCAGCACTGGGTGTGGCAGGCAGTTTGATTTTGGCGCTGGTGGATCGCAAGCTGAACTGGAAAATGATCTCTGAGTCGCTGCATGCGACAGCACGCACCACCTCGATGATCGCGTTGATTTTGTTTGGCGCCTACGTGTTGAATTACATTTTGTCGGCCTTGGGCGTGCCACAGATGTTGGCAAAGTTTTTAACCGGGCTACCCTTGCCGGGTTGGGCGATCATGTTGGTCATCATTGGCTTTTACCTGGCCTTGGGCACTTTCATGGAAGGCCTCTCGATGGTCATCTGTACCGTACCCTTGCTGTTTCCGGTGGTCAAGGCGTTGGGGTACGATCCAATCTGGTTTGGTGTGGTGATTACGATGTTGGTCGAGATCGCGATGATCAGTCCGCCTGATGGCACGGTACTTTACGTCTTGCAAGGCATGCGACGACAGCCGGGGCCCATCACCGATGTTTTTTCTGGTGTGATGCCGTTTATGTTCGTGTATATGTTGGCGATTGTTATTTTGATGGTGTTTCCGTCGATCGCTCTGTGGTTGCCTGCGGTCTTGTCTTAAGATTTTTAATGCTTTTATTTTTCGAGACGTCATGATTAAACCTCACCTGTATTTTTCGTGCGAAGCTGTGGGTGCCGATGGCACGATTACGACAACGCTGGCTGCGGTTTCCCCAAGGCATTATGTGATTGCCGGCTGGACAGGGCGTGATGCGGCGGCGATCGAGCATCACATTCATGAGCTTGGTTTAATTGGTGTGCCGGCGCCCTCGACGGTGCCGCTTTATTACCGTGGTAGTGCGTTGCTGCTCACGCAAGCCGAAACGATCGAAGTGGTGGGCCCCGATAGCTCGGGCGAGGTTGAGCCGGTGTTGTTTTACGCAGAGGGCGAATGGTGGCTGACTGTTGGCTCCGATCACACCGACCGTCGTGTTGAAACCTATTCGATTGCTGTGTCTAAACAGTTGTGCCCTAAGCCGACGGGTGCTGCGGCGTGGCGCTGGTCGGACGTCTCGGCCTACCAAGACGAACTCGAACTGATCTCGCGTATTTTTGAAGATGGCAAGTGGGTTGACTATCAGAAGGGCATGTTCGGCTCGATTCGACCGCTTGAATCGTTGCGTGATGGCTGCTTCGTGGGCCCACACATTGACGAAGGTAGTTTTGTTTCATGCGGCACACTGGGTGCAATCCCAAACGCAAAGGGCGAGGGGATACGGGCTGCTGCTCAAATGGAGCTTGAAATCCGTGACCCACGGCGCAAGCGCAGCATCAAACATCGCTACTCGGTTGACGTGCTGCCGCTGGTGGCTTAATTAATTTCTCTAACTTTTTCCTCATTCATCATGACCCAAATCACGCAAACCATCGATCAACTCAACACCCGTCTTGCTCGTGGTGAAACCACTCGCGAAGCGCTGGTCGCGCAGGCTCTAGAAAACGCTCAGCACAGTTCGGCTAAAAGTGTCTTCACCAAGCTGTATCCAGAGGCGGCGCTTGGGGTGGCGCGACAAGCGGATGCGGCGCAGGTTGCAGGGCTTGAGCAACCCGCCTTGGCCGGTTTGCCTGTTTCGATTAAAGACCTTTATGGCGTGGCAGGCGAAACCACGATGTCAGGTTCAATCGTGTGCAAAGGTGAACCGGTGCAAACGCATGATGCGCCGGTGATTGCGCGACTGCGTGCTGCCGGCTCGGCCATTATTGGCAAAACAAATATGACCGAATTTGCTTTCTCAGGGATCGGCATCAACCCCCACTACGGTACCCCCGTCAATCCTACTGATACTCGGGTTGCACGTGTGCCAGGCGGCTCGTCTTCGGGTGCGGCGGTCTCAGTGGCACTGGGGTTGGCCGTGGCAGGCCTGGGGTCGGATACGGGCGGCTCGATCCGTGTGCCCGCAGCGTTGTGTGGAATCGTCGGTTTTAAAAGTTCTCAGTTTCGTGTGCCGCTCACGGGGGCGCTCGAGCTTGCCCGTTCGCTAGATACCGTGTGCGCCATGACGCGTAGTGTGCAAGATTGCCTGACCGTCGACGGTGTGCTCTCGGGGGCCCTGTTGAAGGTTAAACGCCGGCCCTTGTCTGGTATGCGTTTTGCGCTGCCGCAGACGACCTTGCTAGATGGCTTGGATGATACCGTGGCAAAGGCCTTTGCACGTAGCGTCTCGGCGCTGTCGGCTGCAGGTGCGCAGATCATTGAGATCCCGTTGGCTGAGTTGGCTGAAATCCCTAAGCTCAATGCGCCAGGTGGGTTATCACCGATCGAGGCTTATGCCGTGCATCACGCGCGTCTGGCCAAGTCCAAAGAAGGTTTTGATCACCGCGTGGCAGCCCGCATTGCGTTGGGCGCGCCGGTGACCGCGCAGCAGTATCTTGCCATGCTCGATAACCGCTTGGGTTGGATTGCAAGAGTTGAACGTGCGCTCGAAGGGTTTGACGCGGTGCTTTGCCCAACCACCCCAATTATTGCGCCAGAGATCGCGAAGCTTGAAGCCTCGGACGAAGCTTTTTTTAAGGCGAATGGCCAGATGTTGCGCAACACGTTTGCTTTCAACTTTTTGGACGGCTGCTCGTTTAGCTTGCCTTGTCACCATGCTGGCGAGCAGGCGGTCGGTTTGATGCTGTCGTCGGTGAGGGGTGACGATGCGGCATTGGCGGCAGTGGCGCTGGCGGTCGAGGCGGCACTGGCGACCCAGTAGGGCGGTCAAGAACACGCTGAAAGCACCTGAAATCGATCGAAACAAGTAGTCTTGCCCTTGCCCCTTACCCTAGGCATTTAACGGCTCTAAGCTACTCCTCAGTTTCACTCAACAGAGGAGTACAACATGAAAGTCTTGCGCGGTATGGTTGTTGGGGTGTTGTTGTTGCTGACAGGCTGTGTGGCTTATGGCCCTGAGGCGGGGGCGCATGGTTACGGGTACGGCTCAGGGTACGCGTACAGACCTGCGTATCCCGTGTATGTGGCCCCCTACCCAACCGTAGTCGTGCCGGCCGTCAGATATCCGCGCTATCGGCCTCACGGGCATCACGATAGGCATCACGGGCATCGCCGTTGGCACCGCTAGGGCGTATGGCCGAGACGGGGCTTTTCGCTCAATCAGGTAAAGTGTGGGTACTTGCCTCAGCTGGAGCCCAACTTATGTCCTCCTATTTTCTGAAAGGCAAGCTTTTACGGAGTAGTCATTGAAAGTCCCGCAACGCCTTGCGCCCTTGGTAGAAGAAGGCTTAGTCGACGAAGTGCTCAGTCAACTCATGAGTGGCAAAGAGGCCACGGTCTACGTGGTCCGTTGTGGCGAGTCGGTGCGTTGTGCCAAAGTGTACAAAGACGCCAAGCAGCGTAGCTTCAAAAACGCGGTGTCCTACACCGAAGGTCGTAAAGTCAAAAATAGCCGTCAGGCCCGTGCCATGGAAAAAGGCACGCGCTACGGCCGGCAAATGCAAGAAGAAGCCTGGCAAAACGCCGAGGTCGATGCCTTGTTTCGCTTGGCAAATGCGGGTGTTCGGGTACCGCAGCCTTACATTTGTACCGACGGCGTCTTGTTAATGGAACTCGTCACAGACGCTGATGGACAAGTGGCGCCGCGCCTGAACGACGTTGAACTGACTGCAGAGTCGGCGCTTGAGCACCACGCGTATCTGATTAAACAGGTCGTCCGTATGCTCTGCGCCGGGGTGATCCATGGCGACTTGTCTGAATACAATATTTTGATGGCAGCCAGCGGCCCCGTGATTATTGATTTGCCGCAGGCTGTCGATGCTGCGGGTAATAACGAAGCCGCTGCTATGCTTTCGCGCGATGTGCAAAATCTGGCTGTTTATTTTGGTCAGTTTGCCCCGCAGTTGCTGACAACAGCCTATGCCAAAGAAATCTGGCAGCACTATGTCGCTAGCACCTTGACGCCTGAAACGCCTTTAACAGGCTTTGTGGCGGCCGACACGACACCCGTTGATATGGACGGGTTAATGCAAGAAATCGAAGACACCCGCCGCGAAGAGCAAGAGCGCAGGTTGCGTTTGCAAGAACGCGATTAAGGGAATTGTCAGTCTCATGGCTATAATCAAGTGAACATATAGCCAATCACTTGAACCTTGCCATGACCGCACAATCTTCGCTTGCTTTTCAGTCGACCAAGTCTCCTCAGCCTACCCCTCAGGCCGAACGCGAGGCAATCGTCGCTAACCCCGGGTTTGGTAAGTACTTTACCGATCACATGGTATCGATTGACTGGACCTTAGAGCGGGGTTGGCACGATGCCGCGCTTAAGCCTTACGGCCCCTTAATGCTGGATCCGGCTTCGTCGGTCTTGCATTACGCCCAAGAGATTTTTGAAGGCCTTAAAGCTTATCGTCACCCCGACGGTTCAATCTGGACGTTCCGTCCTGAAGAAAACGCTGCGCGGATGCAGCGCTCTGCAAAGCGACTGGCCTTGCCGCCACTACCGACAGATTTATTTCTTGAGTCGATCAAGCAACTCGTTCACGCAGACGCCAACTGGGTGCCAGGTGCGGGCGAAATGAGCTTGTATCTTCGGCCTTTCATGATCGCCAATGAAAGCTTTTTAGGTGTGCGTTCAGCGCACCGTGCGGCTTACTATGTGATCGCGAGCCCAGCGGGCCCTTACTTTGCCAAGGGCGTTGCGCCTGTGATGATTTGGTTGGCTGAAGATCACTCTCGTGCAGCCTATGGTGGTACAGGTGCTGCCAAGTGTGGGGGTAACTACGCAGCCTCGCTGTTGCCTCAGCAAGAAGCTTACGAAAACGGCTGCCCACAGGTTTTGTTTTTAGATTCGCAAGAAGGTAAGTACATCGAAGAGCTTGGCGGGATGAATGTATTTTTGGTGCTTAAAGATGGCACGCTCGTGACGCCCGAATTGACCGGAAGCATTCTTGAAGGCGTGACACGCATGAGCATTATCCAACTTGCGCGCGACCGTGGCCATAAAGTTCAAGAACGCAAAATTACCATTGATGAGTGGCGCGATGGTATTACCTCGGGTGAAGTCACAGAGGCGTTTGCCTGTGGCACGGCTGCAGTGGTAACACCTATTGCTGCACTCAAGGGTCGAGGCTTTGTTGCGGGTGACGAAAACGCACCTGCCGGTAAGCTCACCATGTCTTTGCGGCAAGAGCTCACCGATATCCAGTCAGGGCGTTTGCCTGATCGTCATGGTTGGATGCTGCGTTTGGTTTAAGGCGCTGGCTTGAGTACCAGCGACAGCATCAGTTGGTATTGTGCGGCGTCAAGATAGGGCTGCTTATTCATTAAATCCATTAACAGCTGATCGGCCAAAATGACCTGGCCCGCGGGCAGCTCTTTCATGACCGCTGAATACACCGCAAAGCGCCCGCCGTTTGCCCAGCTTTGAATCGCTTGCTCATGCGCCTGAGTGTGTTGCAGCTTTTGTTGAGTGCGCTTCAGGCGTTGTCGGTCGGCCTCGACGTTGCCGTAAGGGGTTCGTGCTAAGGTTTGCCCCGAACCCCTCAGCACCCTGAGACGCGCCGCCGTGCGAATGGTCAGGTAATCGGCCTGCGTGACGAGGCGTGCACGTTCAAGCAATTGGATTTGCGCCAACAGCAACTCAGGTTGGGCATCGACTTGCTTGGCGAGCTTCTTGAGGTTGACAGGCACGCGGTGCCCACGTTGCTCGAGCAAGCTTTGGTAGCGTTGCGCAGTGAACTGCGTTTGGCCTGCAGGGATTGAGCGTGGGAGCGGCATCTGTAGATTACCTCAAGGCAGCATAGTATATCTTAGCGATTCAAATTAGTACATCTTAAGTGATTTATACGCTACATCCAGATGGGATAGTAATATTTAACCGATTGAAAATGTTGATGAATTCAAAATATATCCAGATTTGTTGTGTAATGGTCGGCGGTCTGTTTTTACTATGGCCAGCCATCTATAACGGCTATCCGCTGGCCTACAGCGACTCGCATGTGTTCATCTCGCAGCCCGTGGCCGGTTTTATGAATTGGGATAAGCCCTTTGTCTATGGGCCTTTAATCCTTTTGTTTCATGCCTGGCAAACGCTTTGGCTAGTGGTTGTCGCTCAGGCCCTGCTGGTCTCGCACCTACTTTGGCTAGTCGTTGTTGCTCTGATGCCTGAGCACAGGCTCGTTGACGCGACTGACTCGCGCCCATCGACAGCACCGACAGCAGGCTGGCCCGTGGGCAAGCGTCATCTGTTGACGTGCGGTGCACTTGCGCTATTTAGTACAGCACCGTGGTTCGTGAGCTTTCTGATGCCCGATATTTTTGCGGCAATGGCAGTGTTATGTATCTTTTTATTGGGGTTTTCGACGCGCTTGACGCGCGTTGAGAGTGCTTGGCTGGTGCTGCTGGGTGCCTTGGCGATCGCGGTTCACCTCTCGCATCTTGTGATTGCCGCCGCGTGTGTGTTTGGCGTGCTGTGTCTGAGTTGGCGTCGTTTAAGCGTCGCAGCCTTGCCCTTGGTTGGTGCTATCGTGATTTTGCTTGGCACCAATCTTTATGCCTTTCAAAAAGCCACAATCTCGCCGCATGGATCGGTCTTTATGCTTGCGCGCCTGTCGGGCGATGGCAACACCAAAGAGATTCTTGAAAAATATTGCGCGCAAAAAAACTGGTATCTCTGCGCTTGGGTCGATCGTTTACCCACAGATAGCGATGATTTTTTATGGAACGGTCAGGGGCCTGTTTGGAGCCACCCAGGCGGGCCGATCGGTCTGGCGCCAGAGGCCTCAGAGATTGTGTCCTATGTATTACGTACCAGGCCATGGCCGGTCTTGCTGTCTGGCCTGAAAAACATGGCCGAGCAGTTGTGGATGATTCAGTTGGGCGACACCTTGCATCCTGATCACTTAGATGTGACGGTTGCTCAAAGTGTTCGCCAGCATTTTTCTGCTGCAGAGTTTGAGCGCTTGAATGAATCACGGCAAATGAAAGATACGCTTGCTGCAGATGCGGTTTGGTTTAGTCGTGTGAATGTGTGGGTGTTTTATTTTTCTGTGATGTTTGGATTTTATTTACTGTTCAATGCCCGGCGCAAGCGCAACGCACGCCTGAGCGGTCGGCAAACGAAGGCAGCAATAGACCGTGAGCCACCGAACGCCCAGCTTGATCGTCAGCACACTAAATCAGTGGTCAGTTTTATTCTGATGCTTTGGCTCGGTGTCGCGGCCAACGCGTTTGCGACCGGTGCGCTATCTAAGCCGCATCATCGTTATCAGGCTCGGATCGCTTGGTTACTGGTGTTGCCACCACTGCTGCTATGGCGCGATCCAGTGCGGTCTGCACCGGCGAAGCCGACTTAGCGGGTGTCGCTCAAGGGGCTAGCCGGGGGCAGAGATCTCGCGATTCAAGCGCATGAGTTTTTATCCTGAAAGGTGAAAAGACATCATAAGCTTCTAGCAAAAAGTGTGCCGGATAGCTTGCGCCCTAGCCTCATCATAGGCTTTTCAACTGCGTAATAAATCATGGCTGAGAGTGCGATCGAGCCAAGGACAGAAAGTAGTAGATATACGGCGAGGTGAGCATCGGCGAGCCACGGCAAGTGACGATCGCGCAGCAGTACGAAGAGCGTGTAAAACACAATAGGATGAAACAGATACATTGAATAGCTGATTTCGCCTAATTAGGTGCTGACACGATGATTGAGTTTTAGTTTTGTGGACAGCAAGATAAACAAGCCTAGCCCCAAAGACACCGGTGGTATAAATACCGATAATTTTGATGCCAAAGCGCTTGGTAAGTACGCATAAAACATCCAAGTGAGCAGGGGCGCGGCACAGATCCCTAGCGCAAACAAAATAAAGACGACTAGAGCCACCCAAGAGAAGTGCTGAGTGCCGTCAGCTTGCCCGCGATTATGCCAGCAACGAAACAGAGCTCCCCAAAATATGATCGCAATAAACAGCCCGTACTCTGTCAAGTAGTTTAGAAAGTGGCCCGCGCTGAGCGTCGATAGAACCAAAGCGTTGAGCCGGCGTTGCGGTCACTCGCCTTAGTCCGCTTTAATGTTGTTATCTTTAATCAGCTTGCCATACAAGGCATATTGCTTTTGTGTGGCCTGGCCAAACTCAGCGGCGCTGGTACCGCGGATCGTCACGCCTAAGGCAATCAGGCGCTCACGCGTCTGCGGATCGGTGAGTGCTTTTTGCATCTCGGCGTTTAGCTTGTCGATGATAGGTTTGGGCGTACCTGCTGGGGCAATCATCGCGAACCAAGAGTTAAAGAAAAAGTCGCTGATGCCCGCTTGCACCACGGTTGGTACCGCTGGATACTGTGCAAGGCGCTCGGGAGTCGAGACGGCCAGCAGGCGTAATTTGCCGCCCTGGATCAGCGAGGTGACTGTGCCCAAGCCTTGGTAAGTGACCTCGACTTGCCCTGCAGCCGCCGCGATGGCAGCAGGCGTGGCGCCTTTGTAAGGCACATGCACCAGATCGATGCCCGTGCGTTGCGCAAACAGTGCCATGGCGATGTGCTGCGGGCTGCCGCTGCCGCCTGAGCTATAGTTAAGTTTGCCTGGGTTTGCTTTGGCCGCCGCAATAAACTCATTTAGGGTTTTATAAGGCGACTGGTCTGCCACCACGATGCCCCACTCGATCGTCGCCACCAGTGAAATCGGCTCAAAGTCTTTGAGTGCGTTCCAGGGGATGTTTGAATAAATGTGCGGCAGCATCGTCAAGACGCTGTCATTGACGCCACCAATCGTGTAGCCATCGGGCGCCGCTTTGGCGATACGGTCTGCCCCAATCAGCCCAGAGGACCCCGTTATATTTTCAATCACGATGGGTTGCCCCATGTTCTGCGCCATCTTGGCCGTTAACAGGCGCGCCGCGCCATCAACAGCGCTGCCTGCGGCCAGGGGCACAATCATTCTGATCGGTTTGCTGGGGTAGGTGTCTTGTGCTTGCACGACACCAAAAGAGGCGAAAGCTAGCAATGCAAGCGCTAGACCTTTTAACCAGCGTGTTGAGAAAGCACCGCCTTGTAAGGAACAGGCTGATAAGGAGCGTAGGTTCATAAGATATCCAAAAGTTAAACAGTGAGTGCGGCGACACCAAGCTCAGTCGCCAAGGTATTTAAATCCGCAACCAGAATAGGCGCAAGCGGTATCCCTTGCGTGGCGTAGGCTAAGCGTTTTGCATGGCTTTGCTCGCCAGGTAACCATACCCGCTCGACCCCTGGCAGGCGTTCGCTGGCGCGAAGATCTTTTACCAGTTGATCGACGGCAGCTTTAAAGAAACCAGGTTCGCCAAAGGCTTTTAAATCGATTACCAAAATTGCTTGGCCGGTATTGGTGGGGGTGACGTGGTCTTTATTGAAGTCAACCACCTCTTTACCCATTGAGGCGCCTTGCAAGGTACCTGCCAAGAGCCCAACGATCAAGGCCAAGCCATACCCCTTATGCCCACCGATCGGCAATAAGAACCCTTCATCCGCACGGTTAGGATCGGTGAGGGGGCGGCCCTGGCGATCGATCATCCAACCCTCTGGCATGGCTTCGCCCCGCTTGGCCTTGGCCTTGACTTTGCCGTAGGCCGCGACGGTTGTGGCCATATCCAGTACGACGGCAGGTTCGCTCCCTGCTGGGATCCCCGCTGCGATCGGGTTGGTCGACAACAACATATCCATCCCGCCCCAAGGCGGTAAATGATTGGCATTGCCCACAGCAAAATACAAACCAATCATGTCGTGCTCTAGGGGCATACGCGCATAGAGCGAGGCGGGGCCCGCATGGTTGCTGTTGCGCGTGCCCACCCAAGCGACGCCAGCATCCGCAGCTTTTTTGATTGCGAGTTCAACCGCATGCGAGACCACCAGATGCCCCATTCCGTTATCGCCATCGACTACGGCCATCGCGGCCTTGTCTTGCACGACTTTTATTTGCGGATTGACGTTGATCCCACCTGCACGAATACGCTTGACGTATTGCGGCAGGCGAATCACGCCGTGACCGTCTGAACCTTGGAGATCGGCCTGTGCCATCAGCGAGGCAACTTTGTTTGCGTGCTCAGGCGACAACCCGTTAGCTTGTAAGGCACGCGAAATAAAGTCTTTGAGTGCATCGAACTGGACGATGATTGAGGAATTGGTTTGAGGCATAGTGACTTGTGGTTAGTTGGATTTTCCGGCATCTGTCCAGGCCGGTACGCGTCCGAGTTTCTCGGCTTCGTGCCAGGCAAAGTTAAGCTCTACCTTAATGCCGTTGATCGGTTCGCGCATAAACAATTGATACAAATTCGAGTTATGCGCTTTGCGTTCGCTAAATTCGATGCCGTTGTTAGACAAGCGCTTGATAAACTCGGCCAGCCCGTCGCAGTTCAGGCATAAGTGATCAATGCGCCCCGAACCTAATGCGCCCGCAGCCGAGTAATCAACGTCCTTTTGATCGGTCGGGGTTTGCAGATAAGTTTTCTGATGCGCTGAATGCCTGGCCTTGCCGATATGCAAGACATCTTGCTCGCCGATATATAGCCAGTAAACCGGAAACCCAAACTCTGGATGAAAGCCATCGGTGAAGCCTAGGTTTTTGCAAAACCAGTCGCGCGTACCCTCAGGGTCGTGCGTGAGTATCAGGATGTGCTCTAAAAATCGTAAACCCATTTTATGCCCTAGCTAAAAATCGCTTCTATTGAGGTCAATGACATCGCTTAGCTCGCAAGCGCGTCGAGGTAGTGTTGCACAACTGATTTAGATAGTTTTTGACGCTCGCGCTCGACAATATATACCGTAGCGCGCTGCATCTGTGCCAAATCTAACTGCGATCTTGCAACAATCTGCGAACCGCGCGTCAAAAGGCTTGTTTGCAGCGCGCTATCTTGTTGTGCTGCCAAGGTCCGTTGTTGTGTTGTGGCTTGTGTGGCGGCTTCGTGCAGTGCTTGTTGCTGTGGCTCTGATAACGAGGCAAACCAAGGTTGATTGCACACTAGCAAGAGCACTCCAAAGACGTGACCCGTCAAGCTCAGGTAAGGGTGATGCTCATAAATTTTAAAGTTGCTGTAATTGGTGAGTGGGTTTTCTTGCGCCTGCACTTCGCCCGAGCGAATCACACGCATTAGCTCGCTGACATCGGTGGTGATTGCCTGGAAGCCCAACGCGTTTAGCGACTCGCGATAAATCGCACTGTCTAGTGTGCGGATCTTTAAGCCTTCACAATCTGCAAGTCGATGCAAGGGGCGTACGGCATTTGAAATATGCCGAAAGCCATTATCCCAATAGCCTAGCACCCGATAATTTGAATGCTGTTCGAGCGCTCGGCTTAAGAGCTGTCCGGCGGTCTGGTCGAGCGCGGCCAAGGCGCGTGCGCGCGCCGTGACGGTAAAGGGTAGATCTAGTACGGCTAAGTCAGGGGCGAGTGCGGTTAAATAGCCAGACGCCACGTAACAAAGTTGGCGTGCGCCACTATTGACGCTTTGAAACAATTGCGCGGCCGATTCACCGTGCGCGGTGATATCGAGGGTTGTGTTGATCGGCCCAAACAAGTGGCTGGCTTGAAGCGACTGCGCAAGTGACAATAGCGCTGTACTTAAAATGGATCCCGCCCCTTGATAGCCAGCGACGTGCACCGTGGCATGTGTTGACATCGGCTCAAGTGCTTTGAATATTGGCATCCTTGATAATTTTTTGCCACTTTGTGTAGTCGGCTTGCATGACTTTACTGAGTTGTTCGGGTGTCTTGGGCCAAGGATCTAAGCCTGCTTTCACCATTTTTTCTTGCATGACCGAATCGTTCACGACGGCTGCCGTTTGCTTGCGAAGTTCAGTCAAGGCGGCGGCTGGAATCCCTTTTTGCGCGAATAAAGCGATCCATGACGAGTAGTCGTAACTTTTGACTCCTTGTTCGATGAGTGTTGCCATTGCGGGATATTGCGGATGACGTTCGCTGCCGCAATAGCCGATCAGGCGAATGCGCTTATCGGCCAAAAAAGGTTTTGCTAAAGACAGCGCCATCGGCATGACTTGAACTTCGCCCGAGGCCACGGCTAGTGTGGCCTGACTCGCACCTCTGTAAGGCACGTGAATCAGTTTGACCTTGGCATAAGCGTTGAACATCTCGCCGGCAAGGTGTTGCGGGCTGCCGATGCCACCAGAGGCGTAATGAATTCGGTCTGGTTCTTTACGCGTTTGAACAATTAAGTCGTCAATCGTCTTGATCGAAGAAGTACTTGACACAGCAAAAAAGGTCGGAATATTCGCAATGCCAGCAATCGGCTCAAACTCTGTCAGCGTATTGACTTTAACGTTTTGCGGTTGCAAATGAGGCAAGATCGTCAAAATGCTGTTGTTCAATGCCGCTAGAGTTTGACCATCGGGTTTTGCCCGCGCCATCCGGTCTAAGCCAACGATTCCACCTGCACCAGTGATATTTTCAACGACAAAACTGACCTCCATGCGCTCAGCCAAGGCAGCAGTGACATAACGCACCGCGATGTCAGAGGCGCTACCCGCTTGCAAAGGTAACCCTACGGTGATTGGCGTGCCAAAGGCGTGCTTTTGGGCGCTGGCAAGGCTGGGCCAAAGTGCGGCTGCCCAGGCAGTGGCGCTAGCTTGTAGAAAGGTTCTTTTAAGCATGAGGTCTCAGGTCGCCTGCGCGAGTGTCTAAAAGGTTTAAGCTGCGTCTTTAGAATTTACTCTGTTTTTTTGGTAAAAAGGGTCCGAAATGACTGCAAACGCCTTGAATGTGTTGGGGACTGAGTTGGTGTCCTGTTCTTATGATCCTTTAACCGGCTATTACCGCGATGGCTGCTGCAATACCGATCTGCAGGATTTGGGTAGTCACGTTATTTGCACCAAAGTCACTCAAGAGTTTTTAGAGTTCTCGGCGAGTCGCGGCAACGATCTGTCCACGCCTCGACCCGAATATCGTTTTGCCGGTTTGCAAGACGGCGATCGCTGGTGCTTGTGCGCCTTGCGTTGGAAAGAAGCACTGCACGCGGGTGTGGCGCCGTTCGTGATTCTTGAGAGCACCCACGCCAAAGCTCTTGATTACGTCACGATCGAGCAGTTGCAAGAGTACGCGCTCTTAGCTGAGTAGGTGAGTCAAACAATTGAAGCGACAACACGCTTCTTCATCTTGAACAATCGGTAACCGCTATGTCGCGCTTAACGCAAGGCGGGTTGTTTGCTCAAACAAATTGTTACAGCGCGATTCCTTCGTGCGCGGCGATCAATTCAAGGGCGTGCTCAAAAAGCGCGCGTGCCTGACCAGAGACTTCTGCCAAGTGTTCATGTAACTGTTGGTCGACAGAATTTTTGTTTACACACTCTTGACTGTATTGCTCAAAACTTGACAGCTGCGTAAGAAGCTCGGCGACATGACGCGGGCATTCGCACAAGACGGCGGTTGAGATATTTGCGACCCGGGCGAGTGTTTCATCAGAATATTTTTTGGGTGTTGCCTTGCGACCGGCAAGTGGTGCGGCCGCTGCACGCAACGCCTGCTCAAGGCTGACATTGCGTACCCAGTCGCTGAGCTCTACGTCTGAGATGGAATCTTTACGTACCGTCAGCCCCGCATCGCTTAGGGTTTGCAGGTTATTGCTCGCGCCATACACATACAACACTAGCGTGTGTGCGGCTTGAGTGGCCTGCACAAGTTCAAGCAGTTCTGAGACAGTGCTTTCTTGAATTGTGTTCATGCGAATCAAGAGCAGATCGGCGGGTGAGTGTTCGGCCATGGCGCGCGCATCTGCCAAGCCAGAAAAAACCTCAGCGCGCTCGCTGTGTTCTGCAAAGAGCCCAAGCTTGTGGCGAGTTGAGCCTAAGCGTTGTGCCAAGCCTGTGCCGACAACCCGCGCACGCAGCAGCGTTGTTTGCGTGGCGATCTGCCGCAACGTGGTGGCCGATAAGCCTTGCGTGTGTAACTGCCGTAGTTGCGTGCTGTCTAATGCGGCAATACCGCTGACACTGTGCCCTTGCTCGCTGAGTTGTTTGAGCAGTGTGGCGCGCAAGACGTCGTCTGGCCCATACAGACGGTGCTGCCCAAGCGTTTTAGAGGGCGTAAAAGCTTGATAGCGGGTCTCCCAGATTCGGAGGGTGGTGACGGGCACGCTCGCTAACTTAGAAACAGCGCCAATTCGGTAGAGCGGGGTGGTGTCGTGAGGAGTCATATCGATAAGGAAAAGTTTAGTTGCATAGTATTTGAGTAGATTATAAGCGATATATTAATTAATATTCTCTAATAAACTACTCATTTGTTGATTTATCTTGAATAAATCACGATAAATATGTTAATTTTCTACTCAGTTAAACACATTGAGGTTACACCATGTTGTCGAACAGAGCTTTAAGCGCCTTGAACGCTACCGTTTTTATCGCAGCAAAAGGGCACCAACACCCACCAACCACCCGTGAACTGTCTGCAGCACTGGGCTTATCGGTATCCTCGCTACACGGCATGCTTAAGTTACTCGACGATCACGGCATCGTGCGCTCGTTCAGGGGTGCCGAAAAACGCTACGAGATCAAGGCCGATCCCACCACGATGACGGCTTGGGATGTGGTCCAGATTTTTGAAGATCCGCATCCACCCGTTGCCCAAAACGCGAAAGAAAAAGAGACCGCGTCTTACGACTACGAAAATACCTATTGCGAAATACTTAAAGAGTTTTTGGCTTCGCAAAAAATTAGCGATCAAATCGTCGGTTTAGGTCTGGGTGCGAATTCAGGTGCTTCAGCGGGCGCGAGTGCAGTTACGTGGGCCTGAGCACGCCACTCACCGAGTCAGAGCGATCGCGGCTCATCGAGATGGCGTGGGAAGACCGTACGCCCTTCGAGATGATTCGCTTGCAGTATGGCCTGACTGAAGCCTCAGTGATTGACTTTATGCGTAGCAACATGAAAAAAAGCTCGTTTAAAATGTGGCGAAAAAGAATGAAGGGACGGCTGACTAAACATCTGGCCCTTCAGGGTTGTTCCGCCATTTCAGGTGAGGCCCTGAGCCAACAGTCTTTGACGAAGAAAAGTACGACAACGATGATACGGACAATAAAATGAGCGAAGATCTTAGATGTTGCGGTTCGGGAACCTGCATTATCAACAAAGAAGGACAGTGTTGGTGCGGCCAGCAGTGGGATGGTCAAAAGATGTGTCACCAGCCGATTGCTTCACCCTTAAAATCCACAAAATGCGCAGCAGGCTTAGGTGCTAACGCATCGAGTGCCTTGAGTAACCCCTCGACCGATTCGCCTACGGGTGTGCAATGATCGGGTGTCGCAAACGGTTTTGATAATGCTGACGCAACCGTGCCCGGTTGAAGTGCTGCCAAAATTGCTTGTGGGTTTTTTCGAGCAAACTCAATCGCCGCTGTTTGTAAAAACATGTTCACTGCGGCTTTCGAAGCGCGGTAGCCGTACCAGCCACCTTTTGAATTGTCACTAATGCTGCCCACCCGAGCCGACAGCTTGGCGTAAATGGCACGGTCGCGTGCGAGCAGAGGCAAAAAATACTTGAGTAACAAGGCGGGACCGATCGCATTGATCTGAAAGCTACGCAACAATCGTGTTGCGTTTAATGCGCCTAAATGTTTTTCAGGACCGTTTCCCTCGATGGTGAGTGCTCCTGTGGCATCGACGATCAGCCCAAAGGGCCCCGACGCTGCACATTGGGTCGCCGCTGCTGCAAGGCTTGTTTCGTCTTCCAGAGAAAAACCTGGCGTGTCGCGCCTTGACACCTCAACAACGAGTGAGCAGTTGGAGTCTTGCTTGAGCGCGGCAACAAAGCCCGCGCCGATCGTACCGGTTGAACCAATAACAAGCGCGCGATAAGTTGAGCCCAAAGAGTGCATTGCGAAAAACGCCATTGTGAAAGTAGGTATTGAACCCCAGCAGATTACTCGGCTTTGATTTCGGCTCGCTTGATCAGGGCGCCGTACATCGTCAACTCGCGCTTAATCAGGTCGGCAAAGGCAGCCGACGAGTTTCCGACCAGATCATTGCCGCCTTTTGTCTGCAGAGCCTCGATGACTTCAGGGTCTTGCAGCGCTTGAACGGTTACGGTATTGAGCCGCTGAATCATTGCGGGCTCAGTGCCAGCCGGGGCTAGCAAACCAACGAATTGCGTAATGTCAAAATCTTTAAAGCCCGCTTCTTGCATGGTGGGTATGCTGGGTAAAGAACGTGCGCGTTTAGGACCAGAGACCGCAAAGGCTTTTAGACGTTTCTCTAGAATCAAAGGCGATGCGGTTAACACCGTGTCGAAAGTAAACGCGAGCTGGCCACCTAACAGGTCGACCAATGCTGGTGCACTACCCTTATACGGCACATGATTAAACTGCGCGCCGCTTAGCATCGAAAACATTTCACCGGCCAGGTGGCCGCCTCCACCAATTCCCGTCGAACCATAACTGAGTTTGCCCGGTTGAGCCTTGCCTTGTTGAACGATCTCGTTTAGCGAGTTAAGCGCTGAGCTTGAGGGCACGACTAAGACATATTGAAAAGACAGCACCTGGCTAATCGGCAGCAAGTCTTTGACAGGATCGTAGGGCACCTTGGCGTAAAGCACCGGGTTAATGACAATCGGCCCGCTTGCAGCCATCAGCAGGGTGTAGCCATCGGCTGCGGCCTTGACCACGGCGTCGGTGCCGATCATGCCATTGGCACCACTGCGATTTTCGACTATGACCGGAACGTTGAGTAGCGCTCCCATCTTTTTGGCGATCACCCGACCCGTGATGTCGGCATTGCCACCGGCGGGGTACGGCACCACCATTTTGATGGGACGGCTAGGGTAAGGCTGAGTCTGCGCTTGGGCTGACCCGACTGCGAGAGCCCCCAGCGCAAAAGTTAAGTGCCAACATAAAGTACGAAAAAGGGGCATATTCATGGCTTGTTAGTCGAGTTTGAGCGAGTTCGATTAAACTTCATCGCCACTTTAGCTCAATATCGCAGCTGTCGTTTAAATTTACTCAAAGAAAAATCATGCGCATATTTCAAAGGTTCACCTTTCTGCTAGCCGCCGCACTCTTGCTCGTGTGTGTCGGCTGCGCTCAGACGACCGAGCCGCTGGTTAGCCCTGCTGCAGAGGCGCAGACGACCGAAGCGCTGCCTGGCGCCGCGACTGAGGCGCAGACGACCGCAGCGCTGCTTAGCACCACGACTGAGGCGCAGACGACCGCAGCGCTGCCTAGCCCCACGACTGAGGCGCAGACGACCGCAGCGCTGCCTAGCCCAGCCCCAGCGGTACGGTCAGCCGAGCCGATACTCAGCCCAGCCCCGGTTGTGCAGCCCGTCGAGGTACCGAGCGGTTCGGGTGCGGTCACGATGGCTGCTGCGATTAAATACGACGCCGCCGCTGTACGCACTGCGGCGATCTTGCTGGCGGGCCAGCAGCCGGTAACCGGGCTGCCGCCGGCTATTGCGCAAAGCCCTCGCTGGGCCACCTTTGCCAAAGAGGTCACTGCAAACTGGGCGCTCTATAGCCAAAAAATTGCCGATCCGATGTCGCGGTGGGCGTTAGCCGAGCTACCTGTTGAACCCGACACCGTGTTTTATCCTTTTTCTGGCCCCGATTTTGTGACCGTGCATCAGCTGTTTCCGGCCGCCAAGCGCTATGTCATGATGGCCATGCAAAACGCTGAAAGGCCGTTAGATTTGGCCAATATTGCCCCTGAGCTTCTCGAGCCAAGTCTTGGTGTGTTGACTTCAGCCTGGCAGCATTTTGGAGATCATGGTTTTTATGTGACCGAATATCTTGAAAGGTATTTGTATTCGACCCGTGCCAACATTGGCGCCAGCACCTTTATTGTGAGCTTTTTAAGTTTGCAGGGTTTTGAAATCGAGCGCGTTGTGCCGATTCAAGTGGCAGCGGATGGCACGCTACAAGAGCTTTCGCCAGACACACCACGCTGGCGTTCGGTGCGGATAGAGGCTAGCAAACAGGGAAAGCTGATTACTGTTGATTATCTGAAAATTGATCTGTCAAACGAAGGCCTTCAAGCCGCGCCACAAAACCTGACGCTGATCAATACCCTCACACCGAACCCAGTGTTATTCAAGGCAGCCTCACATCTGCCACAAAATGTTGGCTTTAGCATGATCGTGAACCAGATTCTTGAGCGTTCCCCCTTGATCGTTCAGGACGAAACTGGGATCAAGTACACCAATCTTCTCCAGTCGTACCGAGTTGCCTTGTTTGGCAAATTCGTCGCCGCGCACCATGCCTTTTCGAGCTATCACGTTGACCTTGCGAAAGCCTTTGCTCAACGAGATGACACCAAACCGTTGGATTTTAGATTTGGCTATTTTAAAGATGGCAGCTATGCGCTGATGATCGCTTCAAGAAAATAGTCGTTTACACATGCCTGTACACACCCCCAAAAAGAGACCAATATGATCCAGACACGCCATATCTTTCAAATCGTTTTAACCGTCCCCAATATCGTTGATTTAGGTCAGACCCCTGTGGGCGGGCGCAAGATCGCCAATGTGACAGGCGGCACGTTCGAGGGCGACCGCATTCGGGGCACAGTCAAGGCTGCTCCAGGGGGCGACTGGTTGCTGATGCGCCCAGACGACGTGTTGACCTTAGATGTGCGCCTGATCCTCGAAACCGATGACAATCAGTTGATTTACATGAGCTATCGCGGCCTACGTCATGGCCCCAAAGACGTGATGGCCCGTTTGAATAAGGGCGAGAAGGTTGATCCGACTGAGTATTACTTTCGCACCACACCGGTGCTTGAAACCAGCTCAGAAAAGTATAGTTGGTTGAATAAAATCATCTGTGTGGCAACTGGTCGCCGCGAAGCGGCAGGGCCGATTTATGATGTCTACGAGGTGCTTTAGTCGTCGTTCAGTCAGTCTAGGCGCCAGCGTTGCGCCCAGAGCCCTTAAAGAGTAATGTTGAGTCGATGAATGGCCCTTATTCAGTATGGCCTGCGTCGAGTGAAACTGATTGATCTGACCAAATATAAACAAAGAGAAAACAATGAATTTTTTGTTCAGCGCTGAAGAAGAAAAACTGCGTTCAACCGTGCGTGAATTTTTGGCCGGCCATTTCACGGATGAAGTGCGTGCCGAAAATACCGCAGGTAGGCGTGGCGAAGGTTGGGGGCCGGCAATTCGTGCCTTTTTTGATACCGTCAATGAAAAGCGCTGGTTTGCCTGGAGCTGGCCGACCGAATTCGGTGGTGGCGGTGGTGATCGTACCGCCCAGTTTGTGATCGAAGAAGAATTTTATCGGGCGACCGGTATTACCTTAGGTGGTGGCACGGGTGCCCCCGCGATTTTGTCTTTTGGTACCGCCGCACAAAAACAAGAATTTGTGCCTGGCGCCATCAAACGTGAAATCATTTTTTGCCAGGGCTACAGTGAGCCTGGCTGCGGCACTGACCTGGCCGGTATTCGCTGCCGAGCAAAACGTGTCGGTGACAAATACATTATCACTGGCCAAAAAATTTACACGACTAATGCTCAAAATTCAACGCACATTTTTTTGATGTGTCGCACAGATCCTGATTCAGTGCGTCACCGCGGCTTATCCATTTTGCTCGTACCGATGGACATGCCCGGTTTAACCGTACGCCCGCTCTGGACCGTACAAAACGACCCACCCGCACCGTTCGGAACCACCTATGGTGAAGAGCGCACCAACGAAGTGTTCTTTGACGATGTTGAAGTGCCTGCCTCGTGCTTGCTGGGCGACGAAGGCGGCGGCTGGGAAGTTGCGCGGCGTGGTTTGAACTTGGATCGCGTGGGTGCCTGGCGCTATTTGATTTCTGTCATGCGTGACGAAGATATTGTGAACTGGCTGCATGGAAAGGGCGAGTTGCAAGACTCATTGCGCGAAGACACGCAAGTGCGTGACAAAGTCGCTGAGATGTGGACTGAAGCCGAAGTATGCCGGTTAATGACGATGCGTAGTATCAGCATTGAACAAAGTGGCGGAAAGTTCACCTACGAAGGGTCGGCTGAAAAAGTCTTTGCGCCTGAACACAGCGTGCGCACGACCGAAGCCATCAGTCAGATCTTGGGCCCGTTTGCCCAGTTGATGCAAGGCTCGCCTGCTGCAATCGAGAAAGGCGTCTTTGCGCACAATATTTTGGGTGCCTACCAATCAACGATCAATCACGGTAGCGTTCAGGTAATGCGCGATCAAGTCGCCCGTATTGGCCTAGGCCTGCCGCGCGCAGCAAAATAAGAACAAAGGTAAATTGAATCATGGATATTTTGCTTGACGATCAAGAAGTACAAATCCGCGAAGCAGCGTCAGAGTTTTTGGCTGGCGAGTGCACGTCTGCGCTAGTGCGTAAGATAGAAACGGATCCCCTCCAATACTCACCCGCTTTATGGGAAAAGTTCGCTGAAAATGGTTGGCTGCAGCTTTGCCTGTCTGATAAAAATGGCGGTCAAGAGTTGCCCTTAACGTACCTTGCCCTGCTGTTTGAATTGGCTGGCTATCATATTGCGCCAATCCCCTTGCATGCGACCATGGTGCCAGCCATGATCCTTGATCGGTATGGCAACGCCGAGCAGCAACAACTCTTGCAGCAAGTGCTCAGTGGTGATCTGATCTTGAGCCACGCAGTGGCCGAGGCCAATGGTCGTTGGACACCCGAGTCGATTAAGCTCGAAGGTCGGGTCGAAGGCAATGCACTTGTGCTGAATGGCACAAAAAGCTTTGTGGGTAGCTATCGCGCCTCGAAGCAATGTTTGGTTGTGTATCGCGAAGCGACAGCTCCCCACCACTTGGGTGTTGTGTTGGTGCCGACCGTTGCAACGGGCTTAAGCAGCGACGCCTTAGTATCGATGGCAAAAGATGGCGAAGCCAACGTGCAGTTCAATAACGTTAAGGTGCCCTTGCATGCTTGCGTGGGTTCGTCAGCACAAGGTAATGCGATCGCACTTGAAGTCATGGATTTTTCTGCCGTGTTGTACGCCTCAATGATGGCGGGCGCGGGTCGCAGAACCCTTGATATGGCTGTTGCACATGCCAAGCAGCGCGAAGCCTTCGGTCAACCAATCGGGGCGTTTCAGGCCATCCAGCACTTGTGTGCAAACATGGTCAATGCGATTGACGGTACCACCATGCTCGCCCGCGAAGCGTTATGGCGTATCGATCAAAAATTACCCCATCGCGTCAACGTCGCCCAAGCCAAATCGTTTGGTAACGAACAGTGCATGATGGTGGTGCGCTCGGCACAGCAAATTCACGGTGGCATGGGCTTTATTCGTGACTTTGACCTGAACCTTTGGTATCGCCGAGTGGGTTCCTGGAGTTTGCGTGGCGGCACAGCGGCAGAGCATCGCCGTACGATTGCTGCTGCGTTGTTGGATCAACCAGCAAAGGTTCGGATTGGGGATATCCCGACCGTTTGAGCCTCGCGTACATCGCTTTATTAATAAAAAATGCCGCCTAACCCCACCGTTTTACTTCAAGCCGAGGGCTAACAAATAAAGCTGAAGGCTAAATTAGAATCTGAACTATTACCATTAAAACGACCACTGCAATTGCGCCTGTAGCATTTGGCTACTAGACTGGCCTGCCACAGTCGCAGAGTAGACGAGATTAATGCGGCTCGACGCACCAAGGCTGGCGCCAATGCCCACTTCAATAATGGCTGCATCTCGAGCCATTGGT
>CAMBZR010000058.1 GCA_945872285.1 Bordetella parapertussis
TCGTCCAATCCCCAGCACTCCTAGTAATTTACCGTTTTCAGAATAAACAGGGCTTTTTGTGACCTCGAGCAATTCTTTATGTCCATCGCTCGCAAAGGTCACCCATTTGCGCATGTGTTTGTACCACGCACCAATCTGCTTGTGACAACTTACCGTCTTTATGCAGAATGTCACCTGAGATTGTGACTTTACCAATGTGGTGCAAAGGCGTGGCCCGACATAACGCCTCGATCCAGTCTTCGGTCAATATCTCGGTTAATTGACCCATGTCACGTAAGCGACAAGCCAAGAGCCTTACATAGTGAGCAGCCCGAAGACCATGATCATCCACATCAGACGAGTCTCGACCTACGGGCAACGTATTTACACTCGCTAACTTAGCACTCAAAGTGACGATAAAGGGGCTGCTAACAGAATACCAACGAACCCTTCATTTGAGACTATTTGCGCAAAGAACTGCTCTATTCATACCTGCTTTGCAGTAATCGTCGTCACAAAAGTGCAGCATCTACCACTTCGATCCAATGTCGCACCGCGATCTCAGTACCACTTTGCAAGTGCCCGATGCAACCAATGTTCGAAGACAACACTAAGTCTGGCTTCGCCGCGTTAAGTTGAGACAACTTACGATCGCGCAGCGCACTTGAAATTTCAGGCTGCAGTACTGAGTAAGCACCCGCAGAGCCGCAGCACAAATGAGTCTCCGTAAAGGGTTGCAACGCCAATCCGAGCTTGACAAACAAGTCTTCACTTAACGGGCGCAATCCCTGCCAATGCTGCAAGGTACAAGGGGGATGAAAGGCAGGTCGTTTAGGCAAACGCGTCGAGTCAAGTTGAGCGGCCAGTGCCCCAGAGTGAGGCGCCACCACCTCAGCGATATCGCGCACAAGTGCCACAACTTTTTGCGCCTTGGCTGCGTACGCCGCATCGTGCCGTAGATGATGTGCGTACTCAACTACCATCGCACCGCAACCCGAGGCATTCATCACAATCGCCTCAACTTTACCCGCCTCAATGAGTGGCAGCCAGGCGTCGATATTTAAGCGCATCTGCGCGCGCGCAGCCTCTTGATCATCCAAATGAAAATTCAGTGCACCGCAACAGCCGCCACCTTGGGCCACTTGTGTACCAATCCCCAACCGATCAAGCACGCGAATCGTGGCAGCATCAATCGTTGGCATCATCGTGGGCTGCACGCAACCTGTTAACAACAGTACCTGCTTCACGTGGTGACTCGTGTCTGGGCGCACCCCGGTGGGTCGTGCTTCTACGACTTTTTTCTGAAGACTGGCGGGCAACAACCCGCGTACGGCTTGGCCCACTTTATAGGCGGGTGCGAATAGAGGCGAGTTAAGACCCTTGCGTAACAGGGCACGCTGCAAGCGTTGTGACAGGGGACGTGGCACTTTCTCTTCAACGATCTTGCGACCGATATCGATCAAATGACCATACTCAACCCCAGAGGGGCAAGTGGTTTCGCAATTGCGGCAGGTCAGGCACCGATCAAGATGCATCTGAGTAGCTTGCGTGGGCTCTTGCCCTTCTAGAAGCTCTTTAATCAGATAGATGCGACCGCGCGGGCTGTCGAGTTCGTCGCCAAGCACTTGGTAGGTTGGGCAGGTCGCCTGACAAAAGCCACAATGCACGCAGCGACGCAAAATATCGTCGGCCTCTTGGCCAAGCTCAGAAACGCGCGCCCAGTCGGCAAGATTTGTTTGCATAAGTATCTCGTCAGAGTCCGTGCACTAAGCGACCGGGGTTAAAGAGCCCCAGCGGATCAAATTCTTGTTTGAGTCGTTTGACGACATCCAACACGCCATCAGTCAAGGGATGAAATACGCCTTTGTCTGGCATGGTTTGATCACCCGAGCTGCGAAACAAGGTGGCATGTCCGCCGGCTTGCTCGGCCACGCGCCTGACTGTCGTGGCCTCAAGCGCTGACGCGACCCAACGCTGCCCCCCACCCCACTCTATGAGCGTCGGTCCTAAATTCAGAGCGGGGGTACCCGGCGCAACCGCCAGGCGCCATAAGGTGGGTATCGTAAAAAATGAAAGTTTTTGTTCGCGCAACACAGCCCAGAATTCAAGGGCTTGTGCCTCGGGTAAGACTTGCCCTCCCATTTTTAGTCGCGCTGTTTTAAGTGCGGCGCCGGCGCCCGCCAGGCGAACTCTCAGGCAACCGGAAGTGCCCTCTGTCGATTGCCAAGCGGTGGCCGAAATGGGTAATGGCTGCGCGCGCCAGCCATGACACAGCGCTAACGCACTGGCTTCGTCAAGCACAAACTCAAGCGTAAAAACTTCTTGGGGCATGGGGGCGACCTTGACAGACACTTGTGTCAGGGCACCGAACATCCCCATGGATCCTACTAACAATCGCGAAACGTCGTAGCCAGCGACGTTTTTCATGACCTCGCCACCAAACTTCAAGATGTTGCCACTTGCGGTTAGCAGGTGCGTGCCCAGCACGTAATCTTTGACGGGGCCACCGCTATAGCGACCGGGCCCGGCTAGGCCCGCAGCGACACACCCACCTAGCGTGGCCTGCGCGCCAAACGCGGGCGGATCGAAGGCAAGCATTTGCGATGAGGCGGCAAGCGTATCAATCACCTCTTGTAGAGGTGTGCCCGCCCAGGCGGTTAGGACGAGCTCTGTGGGCTGATAGTTAATGATGCCGTGCAGCGCACTAAGCTTGAGTGCAACAGAAGCATTCGTGTTGTGCGGCACACGATTGTCAATGGTGTTTAGGGCAGCCTTGTCGGTGCTGTTTAGCGCATGATTACCATAAAAGTTTTTGGTGCCACCACCTTCAATCAGGACGGTGTTTCGTTGCCGCGCGGCGTCTAACACTTGCTCGCGCAACTGGGCGATAACGTGATCCATAAGGGCCTAAAAGCGTGGAAGCTCAGGAAACGAGAGCGCGCCGCCGTGCACGTGCATTTTGCCGTACTCGGCACAACGCCTGAGTGTCGGAATGACTTTCTCGGGGTTCAACAACCCAGCCGGATCAAAAGCACGCTTGACTGCGGTAAAGGCATCAAGCTCTTCGCGCGAAAACTGAACGCACATTTGGTTGATTTTTTCCATGCCTACGCCATGCTCGCCGGTGATGGTGCCACCGACTTCAACACATAGCTCGAGGATTGCAGCACCAAAGTCTTCGGCGCGACGTACTTCGTCTGGAAAATTTGAGTCAAACAAAATCAAGGGGTGCAAATTGCCATCGCCGGCATGAAAGACATTGGCGCACCGCATATTGAATTGTTTTTCCATGTCTTTAATCGCGTTTAAGACGCGACCCAAGTGGCGACGTGGAATGGTGCCATCCATACAGTAATAATCTGGCGAGACCCGACCGGCGGCCGGAAACGCATTTTTACGTCCGGCCCAAAAGCTCAAGCGCTCTGCCTCGGTTTGTGACACTTGCAATCGCGTGGCGCCAGCTTTTTCAAACACTTGCTGCATCCGGATGATTTCGTCAGCGACTTCATCCACCGTACCATCTGACTCGCATAACAAGATTGCCTCAGCCTCGGTGTCGTAGCCTGCTTTGACAAAGGGCTCGACCATCTGGGTGGCTTGCTTATCCATCATCTCAAGACCAGCCGGAATAATGCCGGCCGCAATGATTTGCGCCACGGCTTGGCTGGCTTTTTCGACATCGTCGAAACTTGCCATGACGACTCTGGCAAGCGCGGGCTTGGGTGTTAGGCGCAAGGTCACTTCTGTGACCACGCCCAGCATGCCCTCAGAGCCTACAAATACGGATAACAGTTCGGGCCCCGCGCTGTCAGGCGCCAACGAGCCGAGCTCGATGATTTCTCCACTCATGCTAACCATGCGAACTTTCAGTACGTTGTGAACAGTGAGGCCGTACTTTAAACAATGCACGCCGCCCGAGTTTTCAGCGACGTTGCCGCCAATCGAACAGGCGATTTGACTTGAGGGGTCAGGCGCGTAAT
Organism: Bordetella parapertussis; assembly: GCA_945872285.1. GTDB lineage: Bacteria > Pseudomonadota > Gammaproteobacteria > Burkholderiales > Burkholderiaceae_B > Zwartia > Zwartia parapertussis_D. Next base: position 3,960 of record CAMBZR010000058.1, read on the forward strand.
ACAAGCCGAAGGGGCTAACGGCCTCAGATACGGCCAGATTGCGCACACCGGGTTCAACCACTGCAATAGCCGCCTGATGATCAATCTGTTTGATTCGGTTGAATTTTGCCAGGCCAAGCAATACGCCCTGAGCATGCGGCATTGCACCACCCGACAACCCCGTACCAGCCCCGCGCGCGACAACGGGCACATTTAAGCGGTGACAGGTTTTAAGAACAGCCTGAACCTGAGCCTCGGTTTCGGGCAACACAACGGCCATCGGTACCGAGCGATACAACGACAAACCGTCGCACTCATAGGGGCGCGTGTCTTCGCTACGGCTGAGCACGCAGTGCGCAGGCAAGACCTGCAAGAGCGCCTTGACGACGACCGCGGCCTCTGGGCCCGACACTGCTGCGATTGCTTGCTCTGAAACCGCGTTCATTTTTTCTCCGCAAGGCCTCGCCTTTTAGGGCAAGAAGGAAATCAACAACAAGCATTTTGGTATTAAACATCCAAACAACAGGCGCTTGTAGCGTAACCCTACAGTGGCTGTCGGGGTTCGATGATTTTGCCTGGGTTCAGTATATTGTGCGGGTCAAACGCCGTCTTTAATGCCCGCATCAAATCTAGGGCATCTTCGCCGTGCTCGTGGGCCATAAACTGCATCTTGTGCAACCCGATGCCATGCTCGCCAGTACAGGTGCCGTCCGCCTCAATGGCCTGGGTGACTAGTGCGTGGTTGATTCGTTCGGACTCAGCCCATTCGGCTTGATCGTCGGGGTCAAGCAACATCAACACATGAAAATTACCGTCGCCTACGTGGCCCACGATTGTGCTCGGAAAGCTTACCTTCGCCAATTCTTGGGTGGCCAGCTCAATGCTTTCGGCCAACCGCGATAAGGGCACGCAAACGTCAGTAGTGTTTGATTTGCAGCCAGGGCGCAACTGCAAACCGGCAAAATAGGCGTTGTGCCGCGCAGTCCAGAGCCGATTGCGATCTTCGGGGCGTTCGGCCCACTCAAAATCCATCCCGCCACACTCTTTGGCCAGCTCTTGCACGATTTGCGCTTGTTCTTTGACGCTGGCCTCTGAACCATGAAATTCAAACAACAGTAAAGGTGTTTCGCGCAGAGTCAGTTTGCTGTAACGGTTACCGGCAATCACCGCAGCGGCGTCCATCAGTTCAACGCGCGCAACCGGTACACCCAGCTGAATCGTTTGGATCACGCACTGCACGGCTTCGTGAACAGTCGAAAAATTACAAACCGCTGCAGAGACCGCTTCGGGTTGCGGATACAACTTAACGGTGACTTCGGTAATCACGCCAAGCGTACCTTCGCTACCCACAAAGATACGGGTCAGATCGTAGCCCGCTGAAGACTTGCGCGCGCGGCGTGCGGTACGGATCACTTTGCCAGCGGCGGTGACTACCGTCAGTGAGACGACGTTTTCGCGCATGGTGCCATAGCGCACAGCGTTGGTACCCGACGCACGCGTAGCCGACATGCCACCAAGCGAAGCATCTGCACCGGGATCAATCGGAAAAAACAAACCCGTATCGCGAATTTGTTCGTTCAGCTGCTTACGGGTCAAACCCGCCTGAACGGTCACGGTTTGATCTTCGGTGTTTAACGACACGATTTTATTCATGGCGGTCAGATCAAGACTAATACCACCTTGAATCGCCAAAATATGCCCTTCAAGCGAAGAGCCGGCGCCGTAGGGAATCAAGGGGATGTGGTACTGACCACAAAGCTTAACGACAGCCACCACTTCATCGGTGCTTTGCGCAAACACGACGCCATCGGGCAGCATAGACGGAAACGGCGACTCGTCTTTGCCGTGATGATCTCGCACCGCGTTGGCCATCGAAAAGCGCTCGGCAAACTGCCCTTGCAGCGCCGCGATCATCTCGGGCGGCAAAGGGCGCTTTAATGTTTGTGCGGTATGCAAAGCGTTCATGTTTATTGTCCTGTCATCAGCACGGTACGGCGACGGGCGCGCACGGATTCGGCCAGACGTTCAAGCACACCAACTGAACTTTGCCAGTCGATGCAGCCATCGGTCACGCTTTGACCATAGACTAGTGTTTGACCCTCAACAATATCTTGACGGCCCGCCACCAGATTACTTTCAACCATCAAGCCAAAAATCCGCGCATCGCCTTGAGCGATTTGCACGGCGACTTCATCACAGACCGCGGGCTGATTTTCCGGTTTTTTATTGCTATTGGCATGACTCGCATCCACCATAATGCGTTGTGCAAGACCAGCATTTGCCATCTCAGTACACGCCGCCTGCACGCTGGCTGTATCATAATTAGGTGCCTTACCCCCACGCAAAATGACGTGACAATCTTCGTTGCCCGTGGTTGACACGATCGCTGAGTGCCCGCCTTTTGTGACCGATAAAAAGTGATGCGGTGCCGAAGCAGATTTCATGGCATCCACGGCAATCTTGACGTTGCCGTCGGTACCGTTTTTGAAACCAACCGGGCACGATAGGCCCGAGGCTAACTCGCGATGCACCTGACTTTCAGTGGTGCGCGCGCCAATCGCACCCCAAGACACTAAGTCAGCGATGTACTGCGGGGTAATCATGTCAAGAAACTCGCAACCCGCGGGCAAGCCCAGCTGATTGATTTCAAGCAGCAAGCCACGAGCGGTTTTTAAACCCTTGTTGATATTAAAACTGCCATCCATATCGGGGTCATTGATCAGGCCTTTCCAGCCCACCGTGGTGCGGGGTTTTTCAAAATAGACGCGCATCACAACTTCGAGCTCGCCTTTAAAGCGCAGGCGCTCGGCCTTTAGCCGTTTGGCATAGTCTACGGCGGCCGCTGTATCGTGAATCGAACACGGGCCAATCACCACCACTAAGCGATCATCCATACCGTGCAAAATTCGGTGAATCGCCTGGCGCGATTCGTAAACGACCGAAGACACTTCAGGCGTGCACGGGTGCTCTCGCATGGTGTGCGAAGGTGGCGCAAGTTCTTTCATTTCGCGAATGCGCAAATCGTCGGTATTGTGTGACAAAAGATACTCCTGGTGCAAAAAATAATAAAAATTGTTACGCCGTTCCGCCGACAGTCAGCCCTTCCATCTTGATCGTTGGCATTCCTACTCCGACCGGCACACTTTGGCCTTCTTTGCCGCAGGTGCCCACGCCGCTATCAAGCTTCATGTTGTTACCAATCATGCTGACGCGGTTCATGGCTTCGGGACCATTGCCAATCAGGGTCGCGCCTTTGACGGGATAAGTGATGCGACCGTTTTCAATCATGTAGGCTTCAGACGTTGAGAAGACAAACTTGCCGCTTGTGATGTCAACTTGTCCACCGCCAAAGTTTGCGGCGTAAATCCCTTTTTTAACCGACGCAATGATTTCTTCGGGTGGCGTTTTGCCCGAGAGCATAAAAGTGTTGGTCATGCGAGGCATGGGAAGATGTGCGAACGACTCACGTCGACCGTTTCCGGTCGCGGCGGTTTTCATTAACCGTGAGTTGAGGGTGTCTTGCATGTAGCCGCGCAAAATACCATCTTCAATCAGGACATTACGTTGCGTGGGGTTGCCCTCGTCGTCGACATTGAGCGAGCCGCGGCGGCCTTCAAGCGTGCCGTCATCAACCACCGTCACACCTTTTGAGGCGACGCGCTGACCAATGCGATCGGTAAAAACACTCGAGCCTTTGCGATTAAAGTCGCCTTCGAGACCGTGCCCGACGGCCTCGTGCAACAAAATCCCGGGCCAGCCCGCAGCAAGCACGACCGTCATTTCTCCGGCGGGCGCGGCCTGCGCATCAAGATTAATCAGCGCCTCGCGCACCGCTTGCTCAACGTATTGCGTCAGGATTTCGTCAGAGAAATACCCTAAGCCTGTCCGGCCACCACCACCGGCGTGGCCGGTTTCGCGCCGCCCTTTGCGCTCAACGACAACGGTCAACGACAAACGCACTAACGGACGCACATCCGCAGCCAGGCGGCCATCGCTGCCCGCGACCATCATGACGTCGTACTCCATTCCTAAACTGGCCATCACTTGCGCCACATGCGGATCGCGCGCACGGGCCATTTTTTCAATGCGCTCGAGCAAGCCAACTTTTTCAGGGGCAGTCATTGTGGTTAACGGATCAACCGGGGCATACAGACTTTGACCATGCCGTGGATCATCGCCGCTACGCACTTTTGTTTTGCCAGCACCTTGGCGCGCGATGCTGCGTACGGCGCGCGCCGACGACAATAGCGCGTTGGGCGACAAGGTGTCGGAATACGCGAACGCTGTTTTTTCGCCGGCGACGGCACGTACGCCCACGCCTTGCGAAATCGAGAAGCTACCGGTTTTTACGATGCCTTCTTCGAGACTCCAGCCTTCGCTACGGGTGTATTGAAAATACAAATCGGCGTAATCGACTTTATGGGTAAAGATCTCGCCCAGTGCGCGCGCCATGTCGTTTTCAGACAAGCCCCAGGGGTCGAGCAACAAACTTTTTGCGGTCGCAAGCGAAACAATAGCGGGGTCGGTCAGTTTCATGGATCAACTTGTAAAGAGTTTGCGGTGTGCGAGTGCGGGCAACGACTGCCGCACTTCAGCTAAACGCGCAGGGTCTATCGTACCGCTTACTACTCCCTCATGCTCGGGTAAAACCGATAAAACCTCACCCCAGGGGTCGATTAGGATCGAGTGCCCCCAAGTGCGACGACCATTCTCATGCTTACCGCCCTGCGCGGGTGCCAACACATAGCACTGGTTTTCAATGGCTCTGGCGCGCAAGAGGAGTTCCCAGTGCGCACGGCCAGTTGTGTAGGTAAACGCCGAAGGCACCAAAATCAGATCGACTTCACCCAGCGCACGGTATAACTCAGGAAAACGCAAGTCGTAGCAAATCGATAGCCCTAAATTAATCACCGGGGTATCTGCCCGACAAATCGTGTCGCCCGCCAAAATACCGCGTGATTCGTCGTAACTTTCGGTGCCACGCGTAAATCCAAACAAATGGATCTTGTCGTAACGAGCGATTTGTTTGCCGTTGGGGTCAAAAATCAATTGGGTATTTAAAACGCGAGCAGGATCTGAGGATATCAAGGGCATGCTGCCGCAGGACAACCAAATACCCTCGCTGCGGGCGATCTCTGACAAAAACGTTTGAATCGGACCCACGCCCGGTTGCTCGGCAATATCAAGTTTGTCGGTCTCTTTACGTCCAAATAAACAAAAATATTCAGGCAAACCGACAAGTTGCGCGCCTTCTTGTGCCGCCTGCGCGATTAATCTGGCGGCTGCGTCCAAATTTTGGTTTAACGAGGCGGCTGACACCATTTGGACTGCAGCGACTTTTAAGGGAGCTTTCATATTGTTTCCGGTATGTCGAAGGGCTGACTGTCAATAAAAACCGTTTATGCGTATTATCCACAATTAAAAAAATAGAAATATGCTTTATAATATTTAGATTAAGATAATATAAAAGATGTTGCTAAAATAATATCTTTTACGATGAATTTTTATGATTGCTTATTATCTTTTTTTGATCGATGCTAGCAATCTGAAGTCATGATTTGAATACATTATCTTAAATCGTCAAACAATCTAAAAACACTCCACGCAAGGTGACCGCTCCATGGCTAGTCAAAACTATACGGCCCAACAGGCTCAAATTAATAAAAAAATTGAAAAGCTGCAAAAGCAGGCTCTGCTCTTAGCGAGCAAGAGTCGCAAACCCATCCTCAACGGCCTCGTGCGCACCATGAAAGAGTATGGCATTTTGCCCGCCGAACTCGCCGAAGCTTTTGGCAAGAGCAAAGCAGTCGCCAAAGCCGGCCGTCCGGCAAAAACCACGAAGTCAGGCCTCGTGAAAAAACCTGTGGCGCCAAAATACCGCCATCCTGGCAGCGGAGCCACCTGGACAGGCCGCGGCAAGGCTCCTTTATGGGTCGTTGAATCCGAAAAAAATGGTCAGTCGCGGCAAAAGTTTTTGATTTAGATCCAAACTAATCGATCTTGGCACCAGAGTCGCGTACTGCTTGACCCCACTGCTCAATATCTTTATCAACAATCTTTTGAAAATCGTTCAGGGGCGTCACCATCACTGACGCACCCTTTGACGCAAATTGAGCCACGACGGGTTGTTCAGCCAACACCTTGTTCATCTCGGCATGGATTTGCTGTCGCAGCGCTGCAGGTGTTGCAGTGGGCACAAAAAAGGCAAACCAGGTATCCAGACCCAAAGTTGGATAGCCCGCCTCGCCAAAAGTCGGTAAAGCCGGCAGGGCCTCAGAGCGTTTAGTCGCGGCTGCCGCTAAGGCTTTGACCATGCCGCTCTTTATTTGCGCCATCACAGACGGCGCGCTTGCAAACGTGCCCTGCACTTGCCCTCCCATCACGTCGGTCAGAGCCGGCGCAATCCCTTTGTAGGGCACATGAGTGGTTTGAATACCAGCCGCCGAATCCAACATCGTGTCAAGCAAATGGGCGACTGAACCGTTGCCAGACGAGGCAATATTGATTTTGCCAGGATTCGCTTTTGCATACGCCACATATTCAGCAATATTATTAAACGGCAGACTCGGCGTGACGACTAAAACAAAAGGTAGCGTCGCAAGCGAACCCAGTGGCACTAAGTCTTTGACCATATCAAAGGGCATATTTTTATATAACGCCGGATTAATCGCATGCGTGCCCGAATAACTCATTAACCAGGTGGTACCGTCAGGCGCAGATTTAGCCACCATGTCACTACCGATATTGCCGCCCGCGCCAGGGCGATTTTCGACAACCAGGGGAATCGACCAGCGTTTTGAGAGCTCTTGCGCCATAATCCGTGCAATCGCATCAGACGCGCCACCCGTGGTTTGCGGCACAATGATTTTAATTTGCTTGCCAACCAAAGCTGGGGGCACTTGCGCCTGTGCCATTCCAGTCAAACACCATGCAAGCAAAAGCGCACAGGATATTTTTAAATATTTTTGAATACTAAACACAATAGATGTTTGCACAATGGACTTCCGAAAAATGATTGAATAAATTTTTTTACGAGCGTTTGACAAGCGTTTGACGAACGAATAAAAAATAATATTAAACAGGCTTGTCGCCTTTTAACGTAATGCGGTGCAACAGCCGCTTATAACCGTGATAATCATTAATCGTATTATGCAAGACGCAACGATTATCCCAAAGCGCAATGGAACCCGGGCGCCAAACAAAGCGACAGGTATATTCGTGTCTAACCTGCTGTTCAAATAAATAGTTTAAAAGCGGAGCACTTTCTTGTTCAGTCCAGCCAGCAAAACGGAGGGTGTGACCAGGATTGACGTAAAGCGCCTCGCGGCCGGTTTCTGGGTGCGTACGCACGACCGGGTGCTCAGAGTTCAGCTCAGAGCGGCCTTTATCCGTTGCTGAGTCAGCCACGCGATCTTCACGTGAGTGGGTCACAGCGGCTTTCGCTGACGAATTCACACCCTTGAGCGTACGCAAAGTATCTTGCAACGCGGGCGAAAGGCCTTCAAAGGCCGCGTAATTGCTTGCAAACAGGGTATCGCCGCCTACCGGTGGTAGCTCGCGCGCGATCAGCATGGTCGCCATCGGCGGTTCTTGTAAATATGTCGTATCGGTATGCCAAACGCCGCCAAAATTATGTTTCTCGTGCGGCAGCTTTAATACCGGCACGATTAACGGAAAATCGGGCAAGCCCTTCACAAAGGGATATTCAATAATTTCGCCAAAGCGTTTTGCAAACGCTTGAAATGCCCCAGGCTCCAGTGGTTGTTCTCGAAAAAACACCACGCTGTGCTGCAGCCAGATCTTGCGGATTTCGGCAATTTGCGCGTCGCTAACAGGCTCAAGCAAATTAATGCCCAGAATTTCTGCTCCTACTGCCTTGGATAAGGGACGTACCTCAATTTGTGTCATAGCGGAGTCTCACGATAATAATTTTGGATTAAATAATCGATTAGCCACTTATCATAGGGCAGATTAAGGCGTTTTTCTAAGCAGCGACCTTACAATAGCGTTTCAAGCCCTAAACCACCACGCGCGCTCAGGCCTGCGTCAGACAGATTTGGAATCCAGTTTATGCGCACAGATACCGGTTCAACCGTTCGCCGGCAAGATTATCTGCCCTTTCCGTTTTCGATTCCAAAAGTTTCTCTTGAGTTTGATCTGCAAGCAGAACTGACCTCTGTCAGGGCAGAATTGACTGTTGTGCGTAAGGCGGGGATGCCCTTGCCTGCTGATCTGGTGCTTGATGGCCAAGCATTGACGCTTGTCAGCCTGCACCTCAATGGGGCGCTTCTCACTGCCTCCCAGTACACGCTCACTGACGAGACGCTCACCATTCACGGCATGCCTGACCACGCCACGTTGCTGATCGCGGGCACGTGTTCGCCTGCCACGAACACGAGCATGGCCGGTCTCTACGTGTCGGGTAAAAGCCTGTTTACCCAATGCGAGGCTCAGGGCTTTAGAAAAATATGCTGGTTTGCTGACCGCCCAGATGTCATGTCAACCTACGAAGTCACGCTGCGGGCCAAGCAAGACGATTACCCACTGCTGCTGTCAAACGGCAACCTGATCTCTACCAAACAACTTGAGGATGGCCGTCACGAGGCCAAGTGGCAAGATCCGTTTGCTAAGCCGAGTTATTTGTTTGCTTTAGTTGCCGGCGATTTCGACTGCCGTGAGCAAGGTACTAAAACAGCGAGCGGTCGCGAAGTGCTGCTTCAGGTGTACAGCGACCCCGGCACAAAAGAGCAAACAGGTTGGGCCATGGAGTCGCTTGAGCGTTCGCTTCGTTGGGACGAAGTGCGCTTTGGGCTAGAGCTTGACCTGGATCGCTTCATGATCGTCGCGGCGCGCGACTTCAATATGGGTGCGATGGAAAACAAAGGCTTAAACGTCTTTAACGCGGCCTACGTGCTTGCTGACCCCAACACAGCCACTGATTCGAATTACCAGGCGATTGAGGCGGTCATTGGCCATGAGTATTTCCATAATTGGACGGGTAACCGCGTGACCTGCCGGGACTGGTTTCAGTTAAGCCTCAAAGAAGGGCTCACTGTTTTTCGCGATCAAGAATTTACAGCTGACACGATGGCGCACGGGCTGGATGCTACCGCCGCAGCGAGCGCGCGTGCGATTAAGCGTATTGATGATGTTATGGGCCTGCGCGGCGCGCAATTTTCTGAAGACAGTGGGCCGATGGCTCACCCGATTCGACCCGAAAGCTATCAAGAAATCGGTAACTTTTATACGGCAACCGTGTATGAAAAAGGCGCAGAAGTTATTCGCATGATGCATACCTTGCTAGGCGAACAGGCATTTCGCGCAGGCATGGATGAATACTTTCGGCGTCACGACGGTCAGGCCGTCACCTGCGATGATTTTGTTGAGGCGATGCAATGGGCGTACGCGGGCAACCTCGATATCTTCAGGCGCTGGTATCAGCAGGCGGGCACCCCCAGAGTTCAGGTTGCGCTTGATTACAACCAACCGCTGCAGCAATGCACGCTGACCCTGTCGCAAACGTGCCCGCCGGTCGGGGTAGAAAAGCAAACAGGTCTGACGAAATTACCGTTTCACATCCCCGTCAAAGTCGGCTTGCTGAATCAGCAAGGCGAGCCTTTAGCGTTTACGTTGCAGGGTCAAGCCACGCAGCAGGCCTTGCTTGAGCTCACGCAAGCCAGCCAGACTTGGGTGCTTCACGATGTGACCTCGTTGCCTGTGCCCTCTTTGCTGCGCGATTTCTCGGCGCCGGTGATCATTGACTACACCTATCAAGACCAAGACTTAGCCTTGCTAAGCGCCCACGACACGAACGCCTTTGTCCGGTGGGAAGCCGGTCAAGAACTGGCCTCGCGTCAAATTTTGAAAATGGCGCAACACTGGCGCCAGACGGGCACGACCGGCACGGTTGATGCGATCGTGTTGAGCGCCTGGGCCGCCACCCTAGCCGATCCGGCGCTTGACTCGGGCTTTCGGGCACGAGCTTTGAGTCTGCCCGCCGAAAAAACGCTGACTGAGCGGATGACGCCGATGGATCCGCTTGCGGTATCTGTTGCGCGACGCGCGTTGCGAGCGGCCTTAGGGTTTGCTTGTCGCAACACCTTAGAAGCCATTTATGAAACGCAGACTACCCCCGGTGACTATTCGCCTGCGCCCCTGCCTGCCGGGCGGCGAGCCTTAAAGAATTTGGCGTTGTCGTACTTGGTCGCGGATGCCGAGACTCTGGTGGCAGATGCAGAGCCTGTGGCCTTAGGTGTCACAGCGTTGGCAGCGGGGGCAGGAACTTTAGGCCCGAACCAGCAATCGCACACGCACGCGCGGGCGCTGCAGCAGTTCGACCAAGCAACCAACATGACAGATCGTATGGCAGCGTTCGCAACACTCGTGCACGAGGCGCCGGGCGACGAGGCTCTTGCAGTCATCAATCGTTTTTATGAAGCCTGGCAGCACGACGCTCTGGTCGTTGATAAGTGGTTTGGCGTGCAAGCGGCCTCACCCAAGGCGAACGTTGACACGGTTCGAGTGTTAATGGCGCACCCTGCCTTCACTGTGCGCAACCCAAATCGGGCGCGTGCGGTGATCTTTATGTTTTGTCTGGGTAACACAAGTGGCCTGCACGCAGAAGACGGCAGTGGCTATCGCTTTTGGGCCGAACAGGTTTTAGCGCTCGACGCGATCAACCCCGAAATCGCTGCCCGTCTCGCGCGCGCCTTTGATCACTGGGCACGTTTTATCCCCAGCGTACAAGCACAGATGCGCGTCCAATTGCAGCGCGTGGCCACACACAAAGGCTTATCGCGTAATACACTGGAGATTGTGTCGAAGGCGCTGGCGTTATGATCGACGCTGCGTTGTCTCTGCCCGACTACCGTTAACCCTGACTTGATACCGTTGATTAAAAAGCACATGAAACGTAAAACACTTACCCAATATCTTGTTGAACAGCAACGCTCAAGCCAGGCGCTCAGTGCAGAAGTGCGGTTGTTGATTGAAACCGTATCGCGCGCCTGCAAAACGATTAGCCATGCCGTGAGCAAAGGCGCTTTGGGTGGCGTATTAGGCAGCCTCGAAAGTGAGAACGTTCAAGGCGAGGTACAAAAAAAATTAGACGTCATGTCTAACGAGGTCTTGCTAGAGGCCAATGAGTGGGGTGGCCACTTAGCTGCGATGGCCTCTGAAGAAATGGAGACCATCCATCTGATTCCTAATCGCTATCCCAAAGGTGAGTTTTTATTACTCTTTGATCCACTCGATGGCTCGTCAAACATCGATGTCAATGTTTCAATCGGCACAATTTTTTCAGTGTTGCGCGCGCCGGCCTCGGCGTCTGGTCGCGAAGTCACCGAGCAAGATTTCTTGCAGCCTGGCAGCACTCAGGTCGTCGCAGGCTACGCAGTCTATGGGCCGCAAACCACGTTAGTCTTAACCATCGGTCAGGGCGTCGTCGGCTTCACCCTGGATCGCGAAATGGGTTCGTGGATCATGACCAGTGAAAATATGCGCATCCCTGAAGACACCAAAGAATTTTCAATCAACATGTCGAACATGCGTCACTGGGCTGCACCCGTGCGCAAATACATCGACGAACTGCTGGCCGGCAAAACTGGCACACGCGACAAAGACTTTAATATGCGCTGGATTGCATCGATGGTGGCGGATGTGCATCGCTTGCTGACACGCGGCGGCATCTTTATGTACCCCTGGGATTCACGCGAGCCTAACAAGCCAGGCAAGTTGCGCTTAATGTATGAGGCCAATCCGATGAGTATGTTGGTTGAGCAGGCCGGCGGCGCTGCCACCAATGGCGAGCAACGCATTTTGGATATTCAACCAACGGCGTTACATCAACGCGTGAGCGTGGTGCTTGGCTCAAAAAATGAAGTCGAGCGTGTGACGCGTTATCACCACGAAGCCAAAGCGTAAACGGTTTGAGTCGCTGCTTCATTTAAAAAAAGCCCTCTTGCATCACTGCGAGAGGGCTTTTCACTTTTTAGATCAAAGACTGCGCGAAACCCTCGCGCGCTTTGCTTTACTCAAGCGTAAAGATGGTGGCGCCCGTCGTTTTACGAGCGGCCAACGCAGCTTGTGCCTCAGCAGCTTGCTCAAGCGGATAACGCTGGTCGATGCGCATCTTGATTTTCTTTTTCAAGACCAAGCCAAACAGTTCGTCGGCTGCAGCTTGCATTTTTTCGGGGGTACCGACGTGTGCAGCTAAAGACGGACGCGTGACGAACAATGAGCCTTTTGCGGCCAAGATGCCAAGATTGACACCATCCACCGCGCCAGAGGCGTTGCCATAGCTGACCATCAAGCCACGCGGCTGCAAGCAGTCAAGTGAAGTGGCCCAGGTGTCTTTGCCGACGCCGTCATACACCACTGGCACTTTTTTGCCTTTGGTGAGTTCAAGCACGCGCTCGGCGACGTTTTCTTTTGAATAGTCGATCACAGCCCAAGCGCCGTGAGCCTTAGCCAACGCTGCTTTTTCTGGGTTCGAAACCGTACCAATCAACTTCACGCCCAAAGCTTTAGCCCACTGGCATGCAATCAGCCCAACGCCACCGGCAGCGGCATGAAACAAGATGGTTTCACCACCCTGCAAACGATACGTTTGGCGAAACAGATATTGCACCGTGAGGCCTTTAAGCATCATGGCAGCGGCTTCTTCGTAGCTGATGCCTTTAGGCAGATGCACGACTTGCGCGGCCGGTACGTTGCGAGCTTGTGCATAGGCACCGATTGGGCTTTGGCCGTAAGCGACACGATCGCCCTTTTTAAAGCGCTTTGCCGCTTTTTTACCAACGGCGATCACCTCGCCTGCACCCTCAAAGCCCAAGCCAGTTGGCATGGCGCTTTTATACAGCCCGGTCCGAAAATAAATATCAATAAAGTTCAAACCTGCAGCGTACTGACGAATGGTGATCTCGTTTTCGCCTGGCGCAGGGACTTCGATTTGGACCAGTTTTAAAACTTCGGGGCCACCGTTCTCTTCGATTTGAATAGCTTTCACTAAAGTGCTCATGGGGTGCTCCTGAAAATGAGGCTGACTGTATAAAAATCACGTTTGAGGCTAAAACAGATGCTTGAACCCCGAAGGCAAGAGTTTATCGTGATGCCAAGGTAAAATGAAACCTTATCGTAACTAATTTTCAGGAAACCATGGCCGGACATAGTAAATGGGCCAATATCCAGCACCGAAAAGGTCGCCAGGATGCCAAACGCGGAAAACTCTGGACCAAAATCATCCGCGAAATCACCGTGGCTGCACGCGCCGGCGGCGCCGACCCGGATGCCAATCCGCGCCTGCGCATGGTTTGGGACAAAGCCAATGCGGCCAATATGCCCAAAGATAACGTACAGCGCGCGATCGCTAAAGGGGTTGGCGGCGTCGATGGTTCAAGCTACGACGAAATCCGCTATGAAGGTTACGGCATCGGCGGCGTCGCGGTCGTGGTCGACTGCATGACCGACAACCGCACTCGCACGGTAGCAGATGTACGCCACGCCTTCGCCAAGCACGGTGGCAACATGGGGCAAGAAGGCTCAGTCGCTTTTATGTTTACCCACTGTGGTCAGTTTGTTTTTGCGCCGGGCACCTCTGAAGACGTTGTCATGGAAGCCGCACTTGAGGCGGGTGCCGATGATGTCTTAACAGACGACGAAGGCGTCATTGAGGTGATTTGCGCACCCTCAAGCTTTGCTGCGGTGCGCAGCGCCTTTGAAAAAGCCGGCCTCACCCCAGAAATGGCTGACATCGTCATGAAGCCAAATACCGAAACTGAGTTAGCAGGCGACGACGCGATCAAAATGCAAAAACTCTTAGATGCGCTCGAAAGCTTGGATGACGTGCAAGAGGTCTATACCAACGCCTCGATGGATGAACAGGGCTGACCAGATGAAACTGTTAGTCATTGGCTCTGGCGGCCGCGAACACGCTCTGGCCTGGAAACTCTTGCAATCACCCCGTGTATCGCACGTGTTTGTTGCCCCAGGCAATGGCGGCACAGCGACCATGGCGCGCAGCACAAACGTCGCACTCAGCGATCCTGCTGCCTTGGCTGACTTTGTTAAAAAAGAAGGTATCGCGTTAACGGTTGTCGGCCCTGAAGCGCCGCTAGCGCTTGGCGTGGTCGACACGTTTCGGGCGCAAGGCTTAAAAATATTTGGCCCCACGCAAGCTGCGGCGCAACTCGAAAGCTCAAAAGATTTTGCTAAGGCGTTTATGGTGCGCCATCGGATACCCACCGCGGCCTATCAAACCTTTACTGACCCCGTGGCAGCGCACGCCTACATTGAGGCGCAAGGCGCTCCGATTGTGATTAAGGCCGACGGCCTGGCCGCCGGCAAAGGGGTGGTGGTTGCCCTAACCGCCGACGAAGCGCACGACGCCGTCGATGCCATGTTGGGTGATGGTTCGCTGGGTGCAGCGGGAGCGCGCGTGGTGATTGAAGAGTGCCTGCTTGGCGAAGAGGCGAGCTTCATTATTTTGTGCGATGGCAAAAATATTTTGCCACTGGCCACCAGCCAAGATCACAAGCGGTTGCAAGATGCCGATCAAGGTCCGAACACTGGCGGTATGGGTGCGTATTCGCCCGCGCCTGTGGTCAGCACGGTCATTCATGCTCGCGTCATGCGCGAAGTCATTACACCAACAATTGAGGGGATGAAAGCTGATGGCATCCCTTTTACCGGCTTTCTATATGCGGGCTTGATGATTGGCGAGGGCGACGATGTCACACGTCCGATTAAAGTTCTTGAGTTCAATTGTCGTTTAGGCGATCCTGAAACCCAACCGATCTTGATGCGCATACGCAGTGACTTGCTTGAAGTCTTTGAACACGGTGTTGCTGGCACGCTGAATCAAGCCACAATCGACTGGGATCCTCGTACAGCGCTTGGTGTGGTGATGGCAAGCGCAAATTATCCGGCAACGCCTCGCTTGGGCGATGCGATCAACGGCATCCCTGCTGCACAGCCTGACTGCGTGGTGTTTCACGCAGGCACCGCACTTAAGAGCGGTGAGTTACTAACCTCGGGGGGGCGCGTGTTGTGCATTACTGCCCTGGCCGACAATGTACGAGGCACGCAACGACGTGCCTACGACGTGGTCCAAGCCATCAACTTTAACGGCGCTCAATATCGAACCGATATTGGCTGGCGCGCGCTAGAAAAAAATTAACAGTGTCTGAACTTCAACCCTCAGGGTCTTCTGACCACTCTATCCCCGCTGCAACAAGCGCAACGCCTGCTGCTATCGCGGTTGTGTCTGAGAGCAACATCGCTGCCGTACGCGCCTATCTGTTAGGGTTGCAAGCAAACATCGTCACTGAGCTTGAACGCGTGGGCGGCGAACCGTTTTTAATAGATGAGTGGACGCGCGCCGAAGGCGGTGGCGGCCTGTCGCGGTTAATTGAAGATGCGCAACTCTTCGAGCGCGCAGGTGTGTTGTTCAGTCACGTTAAAGGTCAAACCTTACCGCCCTCTGCCACCGCACATCGTCCCGAAGTGGCGGGCCGCCCCTGGGAGGCAATGGGTGTATCAATGGTGCTGCACCCACGCAACCCTTATATTCCCACCACACATTTAAACGTTCGAATGTTTGTGGCAAAAGCGCCCGCAGGTTCTGGCCAGGCCGATGTCTTTTGGTTTGGCGGCGGCATGGACCTCACACCTTATTATGTGTTTGAAGACGATGCACAGCATTTTCATCGCGTCAATCAGGCCGCTCTTGCCCCACACGACCCTAGCGCCTATCCGCGCTACAAAAAATGGTGCGATGAATACTTTTTTCTTAAACACCGTAACGAAACACGTGGGGTGGGTGGAATCTTTTTTGACGATTTAAGTGAACCGGGCTTTGAACAAGCCTTCGCCCTGATGCGTTCGGTGGGCGATGCCTTCATTCCCGCTTACCTGCCAATGGTCGAAAAACGACGTTCTCAGCCTTTTGGCCAACGTGAACGCGACTTTCAAGCCTACAGGCGTGGACGTTATGTAGAATTCAATCTAGTATTTGACCGCGGTACGCTTTTTGGACTGCAGTCTGGGGGGAGAACAGAATCAATATTATTATCAATGCCCCCCATGGCCGCTTGGCGTTATAACTGGCAAGCACAGGCTGACTCACCCGAGGCAGCACTTTCACAATATCTCATCCCAAGAGACTGGGTCTAATGCGCATTGGTTTACTCGGCGGCAGTTTTGATCCCGTGCACAGCGCACACTTAGTGCTGGCAAAGGCCGCGCTTGCCGTGTTGAGTCTTGATCAGGTTCAATTGATACCTGCAGGTCAGCCTTGGCAACGCCCGCCGCTAGGTGCCTCACCCACGCATCGCCTGGCAATGCTCAAGCTTGCCGTGGGTCAAACCGCTGGCTTGCATGTAAATCCCATTGAAATTAACCGAACTGGCCCCACTTATACTCTGGAGACACTCGAATTACTGCCTCAAGGCCCTGAATATTTTTGGATCTTAGGTGCTGATCAGCTCGAAAATTTTTGCACTTGGCGTGACTGGTCAAAGATTGCAGCCAGGGTGCAGTTAGTGGTCGCGCAGCGCCCGGGTTCGACTTTGGAGGCACCTGCTGCTTTGGCAACTTGGCTAACGCAACACCAACAAGCACTGGTGCATCTACCTTTTGATCCACTCGATGTCTCTGCCAACGAAATCCGTCAACGGATTGCTCGAGGCGACTCAACCTGCGACCTCATTCCTGAGGCCGTTGGCCAGTACATCACCGAGCACAGCCTATATCGGCAGCACTCAGCCTGACAGGAAATAATAAAATAATGGATATTCAAAAACTGCAACGCGCAGTTGTCGACGCACTTGAAGATGTCAAAGCACAAGATATCAAAGTCTTTAATACCGAACACCTGACTAGTATGTTTGATCGAGTTGTCATCGCCTCTGCAACGTCCAATCGCCAAACGCGCGCGTTGGCAAACAGCGTGGCGGACAAATCGCGAAGCGTGGGCGTACCCGTGATTGCCACCGAAGGCGAAGATACCGGCGAATGGGTGCTGGTCGACATTGGCGATATCGTGATCCATATTATGCAGCCCGCCATTCGTACGTATTACAACCTAGAGGAAGTCTGGGGCAGTAAGCCGGTGCGCCTAAAACTGTCGCCCGAGTCGACACGTCCGGCGGTAGCGTCAAGTGAGACAGCCTTCGACCCGATGGGGACACGCGATGAGCCCGAAGGCCGCCGAGGCGCGAGTCGTTCATCACGTCCTGCTCGGTCAAACAGATAACGCGCTGTTTGCCTGGGTGGCGCGCTGCGTTTCCTTGTCAGACAAACGACTCTCACCCGCCCCAGACATGAAAGTCAGAATCAGTGCTGCGTATGCCAAGGTGCCAGCCCGATGAAAATAACGATCATCGCGGTCGGGGCCAAGATGCCCAGTTGGGTAGACACTGCTTGGGATGACTACGCGAAAAGGTTACCTGCTGACTGGTCGCTGCAACTGAAAGAAATCAAGCCAGAGCCAAGAATAAGCGGCAAAACTGCTTCACAGTTAATGGCTGCTGAAGCCAAAAGAATACAAAGTGCGATCCCCGAGCAGGCGGTACGCATTGCCTTAGACGAGCACGGCAAAGACCTTTCGACCGAAAAATTTGCGCAAGTGCTGCAAACCTGGCAAGACAACAGCCAGCCTCTTGCGCTCTTGATCGGCGGGCCCGATGGTCTGGATCCCGCACTCAAAACTACATGCTCAGGATTAATTAGACTGTCATCTCTGACCATGCCACACCCCTTAGTGCGCGTGGTACTTATCGAACAACTTTACAGAGCCTGGTCGATCTTGACGAACCACCCTTATCACCGAATCTAAGCAACGGCCCCGCCTGATGCCAGCCTCAAACCTACCATTGTTATATCTCGCTTCAGAAAGTCCGCGGCGCCATGAGCTATTGCTACAAATTGGCGTACCTCACACTGTATTACGCCTGCCAGCTGTTACCGGCGAAGACGAACCCCGGCAGCCCAACGAGACACCACTCGCCTACGTTCAGCGTACTGCGCTAGACAAAACACAACGCGCCAAGCAATGGCTTGCGAACAACGCCTCAGAAAGCCAGACCGACCTCCCTATTCTCACAGCGGATACCACTGTTGCCCTTGGCGATATGATTTTTGGTAAGCCGCTTGATGCCCAGCACGCTGCTCTCATCTTAGGCCAGCTTTCTGGTCAAACCCACACCGTGCATACGGTGGTCGTACTCGCCCACCAAACAGGTCTGTATACCCGCTTGTCGACGTCATGCGTTAGCTTCAAGCAGTTATCAGAAAAAGAGATCCTGCAGTACATCGATACGGGTGATTGTTTCGGCAAGGCCGGTGCTTATGGGATTCAAGGTTTTGCCGCTCGCTTTATCCGAGAGCTGCAAGGCAGTTACTCTGGGGTGATGGGGCTACCGTTGTTTGAGACAGCCGAACTACTCAGGGCTGCAAAAATTCTCTTTTGAGTCTGTTGCTCTTTTGAATTCCAAGCGCCCAAAGACAAACCCCCAAGTGCTTTTGGCACTTGGGGGTTTGGGGTGTAAGAGCTTGACAATGTCCTACTTTCACAGACGTACGTCCACTATCATCGGCGCTAAGGTGTTTCACGGTCCTGTTCGGGATGGGAAGGGGTGGGACCACCTCGCTATGGTCGTCAAGCGTAGCTTGTTGAACCGCTAAGAGCCTCAAAGATGCCTGAGCACCTCTGACTGCTGGTTTAGCAATTCCAATCGGGGAAGAAGCACAACATTGTTTGGTTGGGTTGTTTTGAA